>JAAXQM010000155.1 GCA_012974295.1 Dehalococcoidales bacterium | reverse complement strand
GATATGAAGAGATGAGACTAGCGTTTGGCTTTGCCTGAGCGATGCCTTTTCACGAAGCGTCCCATGCGTTCCAGCGCCTCCTCTATCTCTTCCATCGAGGTGGCGTAGCAGCAGCGGACGTGGCCCTCGCCGGACTTGCCGAAGGCGTCACCGGGTACCACAGCAACCTTTTCCTCACGTAGGAGCCTCTCAGCGAAATCTTCTGATGACAACCCGGTGCTCTTAACTGAGGGGAAGGCGTAGAACGCACCCCTTGGTTCGAAACAGGTCAGCCCTATATGGTTGAAGCCGTCAACTATTACGCGGCGGCGCCGGTCGTATTCCGCAACCATCTCCTCGACCTGAGCATCCCCCTCACGGAGCGCTTCGAGGGCACCCATCTGGGCCATTGTCGGGGCGCAGAGCATGGTGTACTGGTGAATCTTCAACATCGCCTCGATAATCTCTTCACTTGCCGCTGCAAACCCCAGGCGCCAGCCGGTCATGGCATACGCCTTGGAGAAGCCGCCAAGATGGATGGTGCGTTCCTGCATTCCCGGCAGGGAGGAGAAGCAGGTGTGCTCTACTCCGTAAACCAGCCGCTCATAGACCTCATCGGAAACTACTATAAGGTCGTGGCGTTGGGCTACGTCGGCTATCTTGCTAAGCCCGACGCGATCCATCACCGCACCGGTAGGGTTGCAAGGGTAACCGAGCATGAGAGCCTTGGTTTTGGAAGTGACCCGCTTCTCAATATCGTCCGCATTGACCTGGAACTCATTCTCGACGATAGTGGGAATGGGGATAAACTTCCCCCCGGCAAGCGTCGTGCAGGGCTTATAGGATACATAGACTGGCTCGTGGCCGATGACCTCATCCCCGGGGTCAAGGATGGCGCGCATCGCCAGGTCGAGCCCCTCGCTGACGCCAACGGTGATGAGGATCTCATTTTGCGGGTCGTATACCAGCCCGTAGCGGTTGTTTAGATAGCGGGCAATCTCCTCCCGCAGCTCTATCATCCCATAGTTTGAGGTGTACGAGGTATGCCCCTTCTCCAGGGAGTATATCCCCGCCTCGCGGATGTGCCATGGGGTGACAAAGTCAGGCTCGCCGACGCCCAGGGAGATAACCCCCTCCAGGGAAGCAAGGATATCGAAGAACTTCCTTATGCCGGATGGTGATATGTCTCTGACCTGCTTGGAGATCACATTGCGCTTTTTCATGTTTTCACTCTTTTAGATGGCAAGTTAATCGTCATATGATTTGTATGAGCATATTATCCATTTAATTTCATTGCCTGTAGTATTCGAAAAAACCTTATGGCATAAAGGGCACACGCTTCTGGTGTTCCTCACCCTCCAGTATTTCGCCGTCCTCCTTGTAGCGCTTGAGGAGGAAGTGGGTCACTGTTCCGCGCACCCCATCAAGGGGGGCGAGTTTCTGGGTAACGAAGGAAGCAACCTCTTGCATTGTCTTGCTGGTTACGAATACCGCAAGGTCATAGGTGCCTGACAACAAATATACCGAGCGCGCTTCCGGGAAACGATAGATACGCTCGGCGATGGCACCAAAGCCCACACCGCGTTGGGGCTCCAGTCTCACCTCGACCAGGGCTGTTACCTGCTCATCGCCCAGCTTATCCCAGTTGACCATCGCCTTGTATCTGAGAATGGTGCGGTCGCGCTCCGCCTGCTTGATCGTCTCCTTTACTTTTGAGAGGGGGATGCCGGTCATGGTGGCGATCTGCTGGGGAGTTTTTCGAGCATCCTCTTCCAGGATCTTTAGGATTTCGTTCATTGACATCCTCCTTTTTGCGCCAGAACACAAAAGGTGGTGAAATATCTCCCACGATAGTTGCATCTTTGAGGGTCATCTGTCACCAGGCTTGGCCTGTAGTCATAGCCATTTACGGGGTCAAGGCCCGCCTGTTTAAGCGTGTTAATGAATATCTCCTCGATGTCATGGATGCTGTAAGCAGCACCAATGCCGTCATATATTGCTCCCAGACCCCAGTTATCTCCCTCCTGTAGCCGCGGCTCATATGCATCCGATGTCAGGTATAGATACCCTCCCTTTTTAAGTACCCGCGCAATCTCGCCAAGGGTTCTCCGGGTCAGGGCGACGAAATCCTGATAAGGAATCGGCTTCCAGTCCGGGGTTACGTCCAAGTGTTCGATTACAGAAATACAGGTTATCACGTCGAATGTTTCGTCCTTATAAGGCATTTGCAGCATGGTGCCGTGGTGGACAGCGACGCCGTTATCTCGGCATTTTTTCCTGAAGCCTTCCTTGTCCGGTGCCATTGGCTGCGGGTAGTCAATGGTAGATACCGATGCCCCTTTTTTCGTCAGGTAGAGGCAGAATGTACTGTTGCCGGGCCCTACATCGAGCACCTCAAGCCCGCTGAAATCGCCAATGAAGCTCACCAGCTTGCCGTATTCCCATGCCTTGAGACCGTCGATGGTACTCTCGGACAGGCGGTTTCTCAAATAGGAGTCGTACGCCATCATCTCATCCGTCTCACGGGCAAGCAGCGCCAGGTCTCTCTTATCGATGAAGGTATTCATTAGAGCTCTTGTAGAGACCATGAATCCTCCCGCTCATCATAGTAAATCTCGAAACGCTTTCCACTTTCCTCACCGTTATTACTCATAGTTATCACTGCGAAATGTTTCTGCCCGGGTTCAAGCCATTCTTTTTCAATATCCTTTACTGCATAGTGCCTATCCTGCCATACGAAGGAAGCGGGGCGTTCTGCGTAGCTGCGCCCGGAGTAACACTGGACTTGAGTCGCCTGCCCGTAGGACATTGACACTACCATTCACCGAGGTTTCTGCTATTGTGAGCACGCCGTGCCACATGTACAACCTCAGCACACGTGTTTAATACAAACTTCCCCTACAGGGTCGCGGTTCACCCACCAGTCGCATTTGATATCGATGCTGGGGACACCATCCATATAATTAGGAATAAGCTTTGACCAAACTATGTCACCCGGCAAGCCATTCTCGGTAGGCCACTTTCCTTTGTCGTCATGATAATCAGTAACGGCGGCCTGAATGGCATCATTTGCCTGCTGGCACGACATTACCACTGTTGGCAGTGGTGTCGGCGTTGCCGAGGATCCTGTTGCCGGCCCTTCATAGCTGACGAACCCTACCAGCAACAAGATGCCAAGAAGCATCATAGATCCATACCCGAAAACCTGCCATTTTCTCTCGTACATTAGTTACCCTCCTCTTTCGATTGCAGGAAGAAACTCAGCGCTACTATAACCAATATGGAGAAATAAATCCACAGCATAAATTGTCTCCTTCCTATATTGCTGGCCGCTGCTGCCACCACCCGTTTGCTTGTTCATAGGCGTAGCCAATGCGGAAAAGAATATCTTCATTAAAGGGCTTACCCAGGATCTGCATCCCCACCGGCAGCCCATCGCAGAAGCCAGCAGGGACGGAGAGGCCAGGAATGCCGGCGATGTTTATTGGTAGGGTGCAGACATCGCTCAGATACATCTGGAGCGGATCGGAAACCCTTTCACCGATCTTAAAGGGCACTGTAGGCGAGGTGGGAGTGATCAGCGCGTCGTAGCGCTCGAAGGCCTCCTCAAACTCCCTCCTGATCAGGGTACGCACCTTCTGAGCCTTGACGTAATAGGCATCATAATAGCCGGCGGACAGGGCGTAGGTGCCCAGGATTATGCGCCGTTTCACTTCGGGGCCAAATCCATAACCCCGCGTCTTCTCCATAGAATCCCACATATTCTTCCCTTCATATGAGAAGCCGTATTTCACCCCGTCATAGCGGGCGAGGTTCGCCATCGCCTCGGATGGAGCGATGATGTAATAGGCGGCCAGGGCATATTTTGTATGAGGT
>JAAXQM010000142.1 GCA_012974295.1 Dehalococcoidales bacterium | reverse complement strand
CTACAGATAACTCCTGTATGTCAGACAAGTCTTATATAGTTGTAGGACTTATCCTCTTTTCACCATTCCATACCATAGGATTATAGAATAAGACTTATAAAGAATCTCTAACTTCTTGTCGTCTTCATATCGTAAATGCTTGAGGCTATTCATCCGGTCAAGAAGGGCGGGTCCACAAAATGAAAATGGTTGTGTCTACAACTGACCAGTCATGAGAAGGGGGGCAGGTTTATACTCTGCTCCCCTTAATTGGTTCTTGATTTGTACTTGCTGGTTGAGTAGAGTATATGGAAAGGAGGCAAGCGCTCAGATATGAAAAATTCAATAAAACTAGAAACTAATCCCAACATCGCTGACATTCAGATGCCTGAGAACCTCGCTCTGGCAATGAAAGTGATGCAGTTTCGTATGAAGTGTATGAAAATCGGCTGTGCATATGACTACGCTCATTTCGCATTCGGTGCTTCTCCGTTCGGAGTGCCGGAGTTGATGCAGCAAGCGCTCAAGGATCACGCGGCTGAGGGCCAGTATGGACCCTCTGTCGGTATGGAGCCCCTGCGAAAGCAAATCACTAGGTTTTGGAAGATGCACTTCCAGATGGAAGTGGACCCGGACCGAATCGTAGTGATGCCAGGAACCAAGCAGGCAATTATTCAAATCCTGACTCTCTTTAAAGGCCCGATGATTCTCCCCGCACCGTCGTGGACCGGTTATCTCCCCATTGCACAGTTGATCAACAAGCCCGTCATCAAGCTTCCCACCATGCCCGAAAGCGGCTACCGCATCTCAGCGGAGGGCCTTAACGAGGTGGCCAGCAAGGTAGACGGCCAGAGCATGCTGATTCTGAACTCGCCCAACAATCCGACCGGCGCAGTCTACTCTAAGTCGGAATTGAAGCAGCTCGCCGCAGTTGCCCGCCAGCACAACGTCATCGTGATTTCGGATGAGATCTACTCGCTAATCACTTATGACCCGCACGGCTACACTAGCATGGCGAGTGTCTATCCAGAAGGCACATTCGTGGTCACGGGCATTGCCAAGTATGCAGGTGCGGGTGGATACCGCCTTGGATTCGCCATCCTTCCGGACAATTGCACGGAGCAGCAGATCCTGGACTTCACCAAGGTCGGTGCCGCCACATACACCAATGCTAGCATCCCGATCCAGTTTGCCGCCGTCAAAGCCTACGATCTGGGCGAGGAAATGAGTAGTTACATCGAGGCCCAGCGCAACATACACCGCATCATGACTATCGATCTCGCACGACGGTTCCGCGAGCTTCCCGGAGTGGATGCTACCACTCCCGAAGCCTCGTTCTACTTCTTCGCGGATTTCGAGGGATTACGAGACAAGCTGGCGGCTAAGGGAATCAAGACCGGTATGGAGCTCGAGCATCTTCTGTACGACCACCCGCACCACATCGCTATGTTGTCTGGGGAATCTCTGTTCATGTCACCAGAAAGCCTGACGTTACGGGTCGCGAGCGTCGACTACGACGGCCCGGCAACGATGCAAGCCTACCTCGACGATCCTCCCAAGACTGCAGAGGACGAGCGCGCGTTCGTGGAAACCCACGCACCGCGCCTCTTGATGGGTGTCACCCGGTTGCAGCGATGGATCGAATCACTATGATGGTGAGAATTACTATCCTTTGTTACCCAAGATTGAATAATATAGAGATATAGCTACTGGCATCATAACCAGATTGAAGGAAATCGCCTTAAAGATTGAATAGAATCGAAAGAAGAGCAGTAAGTGGCCGATAATATCTCCACAGAAACAGCACCTTGGAAGAGTGCCCTGCCGAAACGGCAGGTGGTGCTGACAATGGCCGGCGTTATGCTGGCCCTTTTCCTGGCTTCCCTGGATCAGACCATTGTTGGCACCGCCCTACCGCGAATTGTTACCGACCTGGGTGGATTTAGCCAGTTCACCTGGGTATTGACTTCCTACCTTGTAGCGGCGACAGTGACAGTGCTCATTGCAGGAAAGCTGAGCGACCTCTTTGGCCGCAAATGGCTGCTTACCGGTGCCATAGTCGTCTTCATAATCGGTTCTGTACTCTGTGGCTTGAGCGCCACCATGACCCAGCTCATTATCTTTCGCGGCATTCAAGGCATCGGCGCTGGGGCTATAATGGGCCTCTCTTTTATCATCATCGGCGACCTCTTCTCCCCCGCAGAACGTGGCAAGTACGCCGGTTATCTTTCAGGCGTGTTCGGTTTGTCCTCCATAATAGGGCCGACACTGGGTGGCTACCTGACCGATACTCTCTCCTGGCACTGGATCTTCTTCGTCAATATTCCTCTGGGCATCATAGTGGTTATCCTTTTTGTATTCTTCTTTCCTCACCTTAGGCCTGATTACAAGAAGCCGATTATTGACTACGCCGGCATTATTACCATGGTCCTGACGGTGGTGCCATTGCTGCTGGCGTTATCCTGGGCTGGGGTGGACTACGAATGGTCTTCACCCATCATCATCGGCATACTGGCTTTTTCTGCTGCTATGCTCCTCATCTTTCTTCGTGTTGAGAGCCGCGCCCGGGAGCCTATACTGCCGCTGTGGTTGTTCAAGAATAGCATCGTCACCATCTCATCAATCGTCATCTTCATCGTTGGTTTCGGCATGTTCGCCGCCATTGTCTTTGTGCCCCTCTACTTCCAGGGAGTGCTCGGAACAACGGCCACCGCCAGCGGTACCTTCTTAACGCCGATGATGCTGGGGGTGGTTTTCGGGGCGCTCGTATCGGGACAATTGCTCTCGCGCGCCGGCGGCCACTATCGCCTTCAAGGGGCCGCCGGTATCGCCATTATGCTTTCCGGCCTGTTCCTGCTTTCAAGAATGACTGTCGATACCAGCAATGGGACGGCGATAATGAATATAGTCATTACAGGTGTCGGCCTTGGTGCCACCATGCCGCTTTACCTGATTGCCATTCAGAATGCGGTGCCCCATTCGGTGCTGGGAATAGCTACTTCCACCAACACCTTCTTCAGAACAGTCGGCGGCGCACTAGGCCTGGCCATCGTTGGTTCGGTGATGAACAACGCCTTTCTCGCCAGGTTTACCGAGGACCTGCCCGTCTCCGTGTCCTCGGTGATCCCCGCAGAGCAACTCAACGCACTTGCTGACAACCCACAGGCTCTGATAAGCCCAGATGCGCTGACCCAACTTCAGGAACTTTTCACCGGCCTGGGTGAGCAGGGAGCAGTCCTTTTCCAAGCCCTGTTGACGTCCCTGCGTGGGGCATTGAGCTCGGCCATCGCCGATGTCTTCTTTGTCAGCTTCTTAATACTAATTGTCGCATTGGTGGTCAGTCTGTTTATCAGGCAGATCCCTCTGCGCAAGCATAACGACCAAGAATGAACGTATCTAAGACGGACGGCTGGCAGCTCATCACCAGACGTCAGTAGGCTAGCAAAATAAGGAAACAGTCCGTCCTATACACCAAATGGGAACCCCGAAAGGGGTTCCCTTACTTCCTTGGGTTTCAATATCATGCAGAAATAGTAAAGCTAAATGGAACAGTCCAATCGTACGCATGGAGGGACAAACATCCCAATGTTCGTTCAGTGGTGGCCGTTACTGGTTGCTTTATACTGCGTTAGCAATCCGTTAGCAGAAAGGTACAAAACTGCATCAGGACTATGGACATATTGGTGATTTATCTACAAAAAATGGCGCGCCTAGAGGGATTCGAACCCCCGACACCCGGTTCCGAAGACCAGTGCTCTGTCCGCTGAGCTATAGGCGCCGGCAATGGGGTGAGTGAAGGGATTCGAACCCTCGATCTCCAGGGCCACAACCTGGCGCCTTAACCACTAGGCGACACTCACCATAGCCGGGGTTATTATAGGC
>JAAXQM010000255.1 GCA_012974295.1 Dehalococcoidales bacterium | reverse complement strand
TAAGAGACAGGAATACCGATTGTAAGGAGTGTAATTAAGGATACATACAGGATGGGTGTATAGATACCCCAGGGGGTTGGAGGGTACATTATTCCGCCTGCTATAGCAAGTGCAATACACACTAGACCAGCTAGATAGAAGAGCCATTTCCGGTGTAATGACATGAATTTAGCAGTGCCCAAAGGGCTCTTAGGACTTTCTATACTAGGGGGCTTGAACCAGACCACGTATAGTTTCAATCTTAGCTCTCAGACGACGAATATGCACAGTAATCGTACCATACAGTTTACTACAAGCATTGCTAGATTCGAAGAGAGAAGAAATTGTCTGATCCTATTTGATCATATCTCAGCAATATGACAAATGGAATCATAATATGTAATATATACGTCGGAGGATATATTTACACAGTATGATAAATACCCTTGAATGGGTGCAGTACCTCAAGCACTGCTTTCATACCCAGTGAGCATCTGCTCAATTTAATGACAGATATGACACATCATTTACCGAAAGGACATGAACATACGGGTAAGTCCAGCAAGGATTTACTTGATGTAGAGCTTATCCTTAGGGAAACTAGCCTCAAGAAAGGTAATACCTTTCTTGATATCGGGAGCGGTGAAGGATTCTTTTCAATTGCAGCGTCAAAGATAATTGGGAAACGGGGTAGAGTGTACGCTGTTGATAACTATAAAGAATCTATAGATGTGTTGAGAGAGCAGATCACTCGAGATAATATTATTAATATTGAAGCAATTGTTGCCGATGTTACCAAGAAAATACCTCTGGGAGAGCAAGTAATAGATGTAGGCCTTATGGTAAATGTATTGCACGGCTTCTTCGCTAATAGCGAGATTGACGGCACTATGAGAGAAGTGGCAAGGGTGATAAAAAATGGAGGTATCCTTGCCATCGTTGACTTCAAAGCAATCGAAGGGTCCCACGGTCCACCTGTATCCATAAGATTGTCCCCACATGAGACGGAAGAGTGGATTACACCGTATGGTTTTCGAGCTCGTAATGTATTGGATGTCGGCCAGCACCACTATATGGTTATATTTGATAAGGTTGCCGAAAAGACGTAATACTAATTAACTTCTGCTCAAGGGGTTATTACCTTAGTAATCGAAGTTTCATAAATAACCGCACAACACTGCATTGACAACTACTCTACTGTAGTATACGATGTCTGCACCAGAAACTCTCACATAATTGGCCTGTCCTGGACGTAAAATATCTCTGTAGTTGAAGCAGGTGTGGTGTTTCTAAACCATACTATGCCTGGTTCCATTCCCAAGAAACATAGGTTGAATATTATCGGGCGCAAACTATTCAATCGAAGAAGGGAGGAAGATACGTGGCTATCATAACACCAATCGAAACTCCACCAGGTGTGCGAAAGCGCATAGGACTTACGTGCCCTGCCACCCTTGAGTCTATAGGAGAGATCGAGTTGTGTACCGCTGAAGATGTGTATACAGCCGTTGATATCGCTCGCGAGGCACAACCTGCCTGGGCTGCGTTATCTTTTGAGGAGCGTGGCAAATACATGCTACGAGCCCTCAAGGTCCTGATAGAGCGTCAGGATGAGTTTATCGATACAATTCTGCGTGAAACACCCAGGCCTCGAATGGAATCAATCCAGATGGATATATTCGCCGCCTGCGATTCACTTCACTACTATGCCAGGAAGACTGCCAGGTTCTTACGTCCCGAGAAGAAAAAACTACATGGTGTGCTTGGCTTCTCCAAGACCCTTCGTATCGTCTACCGGCCACTCGGTGTTGTGGGCGTAATCAGTCCTTGGAACGGACCATTTATCCTGTCCATTAATCCTGCTATTCAGGCACTAATGGCTGGTAATACTGTTTTGATCAAACCGTCATCGGCCACTCCCTATAGCGGAAAAATAATTGGCGACCTCTTCGAAGCAGCTGGGCTACCGAAGGGAGTATTAACAGTGCTACTCGGTGATTGCATTACGGGTGAGGCACTCATTGAGGCGGGGGTTGATAAGATTACTTTCACCGGGAGCGTAGCAACCGGACGCAAGATAGCAGTAGCTTGTGCCGAAAGGCTCATACCTTGTACCCTTGAACTAGGGGGCAAGGATCCTATGATTGTCTGCGGCGATGCGGACTTGGATTACGCCGCAGGTGGCGCGGTAGCTGGTTCTCTAATGAATGCAGGCCAGTACTGCTGTGGGACTGAGCGTGTATATGTTGTGGATTCTATCGCTGATGAGTTTATACAGAAGGTAGTAGATCGAGTTTCGAAGCTTCGGCAGGGAACAGAAGGTGAGTTCGATGTCGGGGCCATTATTACGCCTCAGCAAATGGAGATTATAGAGGAGCACGTAGCTGATGCGATTGCCAAAGGCGCTAAAGTTCTCACCGGAGGACGTCGCAACCCGAACTTGAAGGGGCTGTATTATGAGCCCACCGTACTTATTGATGTCACCCACGACATGCTTGTCATGTGTGAGGAGACCTTTGGTCCTATAGTGCCTATCATGCGTGTACGTGATGAAGAGGAAGCTATTACTATGGCGAATGATTCCCAATACGGGCTTGCTGCCAATGTCTGGACCCGGAACAAACGCAAGGGCTATGACATAGCAAGACGTATAGATTCCGGAAGTGTATGCGTGAATGATATGGCTATAACGTACGGAGCTCCGGAAGCTCCCTTCGGCGGCTGGAAGAATAGTGGTATCGGGCAGTATAACGGTGAAACTGGCCTCAAGGGCTATTGCCATGTCCAGCCAATCCTAATCGACCGCTTTGGCGGCAAGCAAACCGCAAATAGCTATCCATACTCCACCAAGAAGGAAATAGGGTTTCAGAAGTTTGTGCGCTTCCTCTGGGGCAATTGGATCGGCCGCAGGATATCAATGCTACGACTACCAATTTGATTTCACTGTGCCTTACCCAATCACCCTGGTGTCGATACGCCTCAATTGGTCTTCCTCACTGCAATGATGCATGCTCTCAGTGAAGAACAATAGAATAGAGAGTCTGTTCCATGTACAGGACTATGCAAAGCGGCACGGCTGCGTTTAGCGGTATAAGGTGATATTATCGAGAGGGAAGAAATGGAAGAGAAGATTGGTTACCACGAAAAATCGAGTGAGGTCGAAACTTCCCAAGTGAATGATGAGGGAAAAGAACCCAACGCTAAGCGTGTTTACCTTGCGGGACCGGACGTATTCTTTCCTAACGCTATCGAAATCGGTAATGCAAAGAAACGCATCTGCGCTCAGTATGGCTTCGAGGGAGTATTCCCGCTGGATGCCAATTTTGATGCATTGTTTAATCTGGGCTCTGCTGGTGATATGGGGCACGCAACCTTTGACCTAATGGTTGAACTGATGGATCGTTGCGACCTTGTGATTGCGAATCTAACCCCGTTCCGAGGACCAAGTATGGATGTTGGCACCGCGGTTGAAATTGGTTACATGTACGGATGCGGCAAGCCTGTTTTTGGCTACACTAATGTCGTCAAGGACTACGCAGAGCGCGTTGAACCAGACGACTGCTTCATAGAGTCTTTCGGTTTGGTCGATAATGTGATGGTCGAGGGTCCCGTTTATCGAACCGGCGCGGTGGTAGTTCGAGCGGATGTGCCACCTGATGAGATATACACCTCCCTGGAAGGTTTCACCGGTTGTGTGCGACAGGCAGCAGAAATGCTATTAAATCAACAGCCCTGATTCTGCTCTTGGGGGATTTATTAAAGATGTGGGAAACCCCCAGACCCCCAGCAGGAAGCCTCCTGCACCTCTTTTTCAGCGGTCTCATTTTATATAGCAGGCTCTTTTACCTGTTATAACACATCTATAGAGGTCAAAAGAGCGAAAAAATCCCCAGCATGAAATATCCTGCCCATCTCCTTTTTTACAGAAGTATCA
>JAAXQM010000191.1 GCA_012974295.1 Dehalococcoidales bacterium | reverse complement strand
GCCAGTATCCTTGAGCCTGACAGCCTGAAAAGTGTATAGTATATTCTACACACCACACAAAGTGGCAAACCCAACACGATTACTATAGGAGACCGCTGAAAAAGAGGTGCAGGATACTTCCTGTCGGGGGTCTGGGGGTGTCCCCCAGCTTAATAACTCCCCCAAGACTGGGGGATATAGGGGGTTCATACAGACTATTTCAGCATTCTCTATACTTATGCAAGAGTGAGGAGGATTTCGATGAAGGCATGTGAAGGACAATTGGGACGAGTATTTATAATACGGCTTGAAGACGGGGACGTAGTGCCCACTTGTATTGAAGATTTCGCGGAGACGAACGGGGTATCTGTCGGTCATGTTATTCTAGTTGGCGGGATCGGGGATGGTGAAATCGTTGTCGGTCCCAGACGTTCAAACGAAAGGCCACCGGAGCCAATGCTACTGCCAATCGATGGCGCGCACGAAGTAGTTGGAGTCGGGGTGCTCGCCCCGGGGGAAGATGGGAAACCAATACTACACATACATGCTGCGCTGGGACGTTCTGGTAAAACCATGACTGGGTGCTTACGACCCGGCGTTACCACCTGGCTCGTTGCTGAAGCAATACTGTATGAAATCTTAGGTGCGGATGCAGTACGTATCAAAGACGAGCAGAGTGGCTTTGCGCTTCTGGATATTGGAACCAAAGGCGACAATCCGCATAAGAGAGCTTAGATTTCAACCATTATCGGTAATCTCTTCATAACTCTGGAAAGAACACCGCTTATTGAATACAGCATTGATAGAGGGGGTACGCCCTGCAAGGATACTTAACCCGGCTTAATGCTCGGTTCGGAGGTAGATGTGAAGGACGAAAAAGGCGACCATCTGGTAGATTTTACAACGCAACTGGAGGAGCTATCAAAAGCGGAGCTTATTGAACTTGTACAATTGTATTCCAAATTATTCCTGGCGGTAGACGGTTTCTGGTACCTTGCTATCAATGCAATAGTAGATGAGGATACGGCTACAGCCTGCGACTTCTGGGTGTGGGAGAAATATACACCCTACGAGATGAAAAGACTGCTGCCACTGAGGAACATAAAGGGCAACGACCTGGAAGCCTTCGCCGCCGTCCTGGGCTTCTCACCCTGGTTCACCAACCTGAAATACAGGCTTACCCGCGAAGGGGAAAACAGGCTGAACTTCACCGTGTTGGAATGTCCCACCCTGCGGGCCCTAATACGGGAAGGAGCGGGAAGGGAGAACACCATCTGCCATAAAGTGGACCTGCATCTTTTTCAAATTATGATCCAGTCCTTGAACCCCAAGGGTAAAGTCATCCCAATAAAACTGCCTCCCGATACAAGCGGGGACAACATATGCTGCCGCTGGCAGTTTTCGATAGAGGAGTGAGGTAGTTATTCTTCTTGCTCCTATGCTAGTGAAATAAATACGATGACCAAGCAGCGGTATGTTAAACTTCAGGCAATCTCCCCGCTCCACTCGCTCCTCACTTCGCATTCCTGGCACTGGGGTGGCAGCATCCACAGTGGCCGTGCTCCCAGCGAAACACCGGCCTCGCGTAGCATCCCTGCCAGGGTACAGAGCGGAAGCCCCACAACATTGAGGTAGCAACCATCCACCTGCCCCGACGGTCTGAAATACGGGTCCTGGATGCCATAGGCCCCGGCCTTGTCCAGCGCCTCCCCGGAAGCAATGTAAGCAGCTATCTCCTCGTCGGAGTAGTTGCGCATAGAGACTGTAGTGGTGGCGTGGCCTATATACGAGTGCCCTCCACTTAGAATTGCGACACCGGTGACCACGATATGATCTTTACCTCTGAGTCTATGCAGCATCTGCTGAGCCTCCTCAGCATCCCTGGGCTTGCCTATTATAGTGCCGTCATGTACAACTATTGTGTCGGCGGCAATCACCGTTCTTTCGCCACTCCCCTTTGCAATCGACTCTGCTTTTTGCAGCGCAAGATGCTCCGTTACCTTTTCCACATTCTCCGTATCAGTTGGCATAGTCTCATCCTCAGGTGGGGCAATCGATTCGAAATCCAGACCCAGAGCGAAAAGAAGCTCGCGTCGCCTTGGCGAGGTGGAAGCCAGCACCAGCTCGGGTGAAAATTCTTCCCGCACCAGGGTAGCGACGCATTCTACATGGTAGGTCTGGGGAAACATATCCACGGGATGCACAGCCACCAGGCGATATCCCCCCTCACACAATACTATGAGGTCACGCGCCAGTGTTGCCGGCTCACAGGAGATATAGACAATCCGTCGCGGCGATAGCTTAATCAGAGCAGCGAGTACCCTGCGGTGGCAGCCCACACGGGGCGGGTCTAGAATAGCGGCATCGGGCACTTCCTGAAGCTGGGGCAGCACTTTCTCCGCCTTTCCCTGGAGGAATTCAATATTATCCAGACCAGTTGTATTTACGGCAGCATCCTTTACCGCGGAGGCTGACTCCTCAATGGCTATCACCCTACCAGTGAAAGGTGCGAGCAATGCCGCGAATGTGCCCACCCCGGCAAAAACATCGATCACCAGCTCTGTACCATCAAGGTGGAGGCTGTCCCTGAGCAATCCGACAAGCCTCTCCGCCTGAGGTGTGTTTACCTGAAAGAACGACGGGGACGCTATGCGAAAGCGCCGCCCCAACATTTCCTCCTCATAGCAGGGTTGTCCTGATTCGATTTGTGGCAGCTTTGGCTGGATGAGCCGCTCCCCTGTGTTAACCCCGTAGCGCACCGCCACCTGGTGGGCACCGGCACACGTCCCCTGGAGCAAGGCGAGCACAGAGTTGATCTCGGAATGCATCAAATAACAACAATCGATTGGCACAAAATCACGTGTCTGCTTATGGACGAAGCCAAGCTGCCCCTGGGGGTCAACGGAGAAGCGGGCATGATTTCGATAGTGCCACGGCTCCGGTGAAGGTAAGGTGGCTAGCACCGGGACGTCGGTGAAGCTGCCCCGCTTCGTCAGTTGCCGCGCCACCATCTGCCTCTTAAGCACCAGTTGAAGGGGATAATCGATGTGCTGCCACTGGCAGCCGGTACACTTACCGTAGTGCGGGCACCGTGGCGCTATGCGGTGGGGTGATTCACTGAGGACCTCCACCACCTCTCCCACCATATGGCGCTTACTCCGTCTTGCCACTACGATGGCTTCCTCGCCTGGGACACCGTTAGCGGCGAATACCACATCACCATCGTGCCGGGCCAGGGCGTCACCCTGCGGCGCAATGTCTGTAAAGGTTACCATAAACTGCTCCTCTGAAACCATTTTTTCGACCTAACCGTTAAGTTGTAGAAGGCCAGCCTGCAACTTTCATAACTTTATCGCCCGGGGCGCGGTGTTACGGGAACCAGACCTCCGTTTTTCAATCCATTGTCTTATAAAACAATTGCTTTTTCATACCAGCCGACCATCTAGAAAAACGCTTTATTCTATGGCAGGCAGCTACGTTTAGCACGAAAAAGTCGCTTCCCCATTATGAGAACGGAGAAGCGACTAATTATCGATGTCGGTAAATGGTTATTTAGACCGGCTATAGGAGCCCGCAGCAAACTCCTCATCGGACGCATAGTCGCCGGGGAGGTAGGTATCGCTCTTGGCATACCTATCGGGGTTGTACTCCTCAATCTTAAGCGCTGCCCGCTTGGCATCGATATGTGCCAGCGCGTCCCGCACCGCCTTTTTATGATCGGGCTCAAAGTAATAAGCTGCCCCCACCTTTTCTTTCCAACCCTCGGTGAGTATCCTCTTGACCTCTTCACTGCCCTCTGTTGGATGATCCCCGCCCATCCACGTGGTGACGCCAGAGGCGGCAAAGTAGGCTCCAATGGAGACGGCCTTCTCGCTCATCCACTCTGGCGCGAACCCTGCAGCTGGCAGGTCGCTGATATCATCGCCGAGCCCTCCCTCATTAACGCACTGGGTGAG
>JAAXQM010000024.1 GCA_012974295.1 Dehalococcoidales bacterium | reverse complement strand
TGGGGGTGTCCCCCAGCTTTAAAAGTCCCCCAAGATTGGGGGATTAGGGGGTTGATTGAGACTATTTCAGCAGTCTCATTACAGTTGGAGGCCGAAAAGGCCGCACTGCTTCAACAATAGTGAAAACCCTACCTGATTCAGGAGGGTTTTCATTGTTTGCTGAGACGTTTTCTAGTAGAATAGCGCCAGGGACAAAAAGGCCGCGAAAAATGACTCCATTAAGACAGCAATACCTCAGGATCAAGCGGAACTATCCGGAAGCTATTGTCTTCTTCCGTCTTGGTGACTTCTACGAAACTTTCGATGAGGATGCCAGGATTGTCTCACGGGAACTGGAGATCGTGCTCACCGCCCGCGAGCTGGGCAAGGGGCAGCGTTTCCCCATGGCAGGGATTCCTTATCATGCCCTGGACAACTATCTAGCGAGGCTGATAAACAAGGGCTATAAGGTTGCTATCTGCGAGCAACTCAGCGAGCCCAGAGTAAAAGGACTGGTAGAGCGGGATGTGGTCCGTGTCGTAACCCCGGGCACCGTGATTGAGCCAGGATTGTTGGAGGGGAAGGCGAATAACTATCTCGCGGCTATCGTTTCCGATGGGGAACAGGGGGGCATCGCCTATGTCGATATAACTACAAGCGAGTTCCAAACCACCCAGCTCTCCTGGGAGCGTGCCGCAGCGGAGCTGGAGCGCCTGCGGCCATCCGAAGTTCTGGCCCCACTTAGCTCCGACATTACTGGTTTTTGCCAGAGAGATGCTCCGATAACCTTCCTCGACCAGCAGTGGTTCGAATTTGAAACTGCCCACCAGCTTCTGCGGGACCACTTTGGCGTCCTATCCCTCGAGGGATATGGCTGTGCTCATCTGCCTCTAGCGGTAAGGGCGGCGGGTGCCATTATCCATTACCTTGGCGAAACCCAAAAGGCAGCGCTTGGCCAACTCACCGGACTCTCCACCTATTCGACAGAGTCGTTCATGATCCTTGATCCCCAGACGCGGCGTAATCTGGAACTGTTTCATACCTTCCGCCAGGGAACAACCGGTTCCCTGCTCTCCGTGGTTGATCTGACAAAAACAGCTATGGGAGGGAGGTTGCTTCGCAAGTGGCTGGGTCAACCTCTACTGGATATAACAGAGTTGAATGAACGGCTTGACGCAGTAGCATGGTCCCATGAAAATACCGGGCGGCGAACAAAGATCGTTGCTTTACTCAGCCAAATCGCTGACCTGGAGAGGCTTATCAATCGTATCAGGAGCGATATTGCCACGCCGAGGGAAGTGGTTAGCCTTCGCCGCAGCCTTGAGGTTGCCACTCAGCTTGGTGAGATGATTAAGCAAGAAGGGGCTACCCCCACCAGATGTATTTTGGAGGGATTAAACCCCTGTAATGATGTCGTTGCATTGATCTCCCAGGCGATCGCCGAGGAGCCTCCGCCAAATCTGGGTGATGGTGTTATCAAGGAAGGTTTCTCACCGGAGCTGGACCAGATCAGAACAGATTCAGGAGAGGCCAAGAGATATCTGGCAAACCTGGAGCGAGAGGAGCGAGAGCGGACGGGGATCAAATCGCTTAAAGTGGGGTATAATAGGGTTTTCGGCTACTATATCGAGGTCTCAAAGTCCAATCTGCCTCAGGTACCTGCCGATTATATTCGCAAGCAGACGCTGGTAAATGCGGAGCGCTTTTTCACTCCTCAGCTCAAGGAATATGAATCGCTGATACTCAATGCTCAGGAGAGGCTTGCTGGGCTTGAAGGAACCATATTTCGCCAGGTATCAAGTCAGGTAGGCATGGCCGCCGAGAGTATCCTGAAAATAGCTGCTGTGCTGGCTCAGATTGATGTTTTCTGCTCCCTGGGGGAGGCAGCGGCACGATATAGCTACGTGAGACCAGAGTTAACCGGGGAGGATACTATCGTTATATCCGGCGGTCGCCACCCCGTTGTAGAGCGGTTGATCAGCGATGAGCCTTTCGTTCCAAACGATACCTATCTCTCTAACGAGAACACCCAGATGATAATACTCACCGGCCCCAATATGTCAGGCAAGTCAACATACTTAAGGCAGGTGGCGCTCATAGTGCTTCTGGCGCAGATCGGTAGCTTTGTTCCTGCCGATTCAGCCGCTATAAGTATCATCGATCGCATCTTTACCCGGGTCGGTGCTCAGGATGAGCTGTCGATGGGTCGTTCTACATTCATGGTGGAGATGGAGGAGACAGCGAATATCCTGAACCATGCCACCGCCAGCTCATTGGTAATACTGGATGAAATTGGCCGGGGAACCAGTACCTATGATGGCATCTCCATCGCTCAGGCAGTTGCCGAATACATTCATCACCACCCCGGGCTGGGGGCAAAGACCATATTTGCCACACATTACCACGAACTGGTGGAGTTGGCCAACTTCCTGCCCAGGGTGAAGAACTTCAATTTTGCCGTAGCCGAAGAGGACGGTAAGGTGATATTTTTACGCCGAATAATGCCTGGAGGTACCGATAAGAGCTATGGAATCCATGTAGCGCAGCTTGCAGGCCTACCCCGTTCGGTAATCCACCGTGCTGAGGAGGTGCTTGCCAATCTGGAAAACGGCCGCCAGCGAAATGGCTCGCATCGAGAACGGAAAGGGCGAGAAGTATTGCAGCCGCAGCAGCTCCCCCTTTTAGCTGGTTCGTCGCCGATTGTAAATGAGCTGGCGCAACTGGAGGTGGATGCGATGACGCCACTCGAGGCGCTTACAAAGCTATACGAGCTAAAACAGAAGGCGAAGCAGGCGTAATAAAGGGAGGACGCTGAAAAAGAGGTGCAGGATACTTCCTGCCAGGGGTCCGGGCGTCTAAGGTCATCATCCGGCTTGACCGGATGATCCAGATGGGATACCCCTCAGTTTTCACTATCCCCCAAGATTGGGGGACTAGGGGGATGACACCACTCGAGGCGTTCACCAAGCTATACGAGTTGAAACAGAAGGCGAAGCAGGAATTACAAAAGGAGACCGCCGAAAAAGAGGTGCAGGATACTTCCTGCCGGGGGTCTGGGGGTGTCCCCCCAGTTTTAAAAAAGTCTCCCAAGATTGGGGGATTAGGGGGTTG
Organism: Dehalococcoidales bacterium; assembly: GCA_012974295.1. Taxonomy (GTDB): domain Bacteria; phylum Chloroflexota; class Dehalococcoidia; order E44-bin15; family E44-bin15; genus JAAXQM01. Next base: position 926 of record JAAXQM010000024.1, on the reverse strand, counting down.
ATTGAGACTATTTCAGCAGTCTCTTTAAACTAGTGTACTATGTTACCAATAAGGAGGTGATTTTAATGGCAAAACCAAAGCCCAAGATGGCGGAGGTGATACCTGTCAAGTGTACCAAGTGTGGTAGTGAAAAGATAAAACGTGAAGAGTTTTCCATGCATGGCAAACTCGGTTTTATGGGGCCAGATTATCGATTCGATGTCTATATTTGCAAGAACTGCGGCTATTCCGAGTTCTTCTTCCAGAGTGCAAAGTGGATTCGTTAAAAAATGCCTATCAGGGTATTGGCATCTGATGTTGTCTCCAAGATAGCTGCTGGTGAGGTCGTAGAGCGGCCCGCTTCGGTGGTTAAGGAGCTTGTGGAGAACTCTCTCGATGCTGATGCTACACAGATCTCTGTCGAGATACGTGGCGGCGGTGTTAACCTCATCAGGGTTATCGATAATGGTACCGGTATACCTGCTGACGAGGTTACGGTTGCCTTCCAGCGCTATGCTACAAGCAAGATAGGCGATCTGGGAGACCTGGATACCATTTCGAGCCTGGGTTTCAGGGGCGAAGCGCTACCCAGTATCGCTGCCGTGGCCGAGGTTGAAGTAATGACCCGCACTGCGGGGGAGCTCGCAGGAATCTATCTTAGTCTTGAAAATGGCGCGGTAGTCGAAACAGGGAAACGAGCCAGTCCTCAGGGAACCACCGTCACAGTATGCCACCTATTCCAGAATGTCCCCGCCCGCCTTAAATTCCTCAAGTCAAATACGACGGAAAGTAGCCGTATTTCAAATCTGGTAAGCCAGTATAGCCTTGCCTTCCCGGAGGTTAGGTTCAGCCTGTTCCATGATGGGCGGACGGCCCTTCAGACTGCGGGAAATGGAGCACTGCGCGATGTCTGTCTCTTATACACATCTGACGCTGCCGACGAATAG
>JAAXQM010000005.1 GCA_012974295.1 Dehalococcoidales bacterium | reverse complement strand
GGATTACTACCTGCCGGGGGTCTGGGGGTGTCCCCCAGCTTTAAAAGTCCCCCAAGATTGGGGGGTATAGGGGGTTGACTGAGGCTATTTCAGCACTCTCAATAAATATTACAAAGGGGGAAAACAAATTGGAGACAAAGGTAAAATCGAAGGCATTGCATCAATTCCAAGAGGTCACAGAGACTATTATCAATCCTGAACTTAAGAAATGGATGGATCAGGGTGGCAAGGTAGCGGGATATTTCTGCAACGCGATGCCCGTTGAGCTAATTACCGCTGCAGGCTTTTTCCCTTTTCGAATAAGGGCTACAGGCAGCACGAGCACGGAACTATCTGACTCATACTTCAGCAGCATCAATTGCTCCTTCCCCCGTCATGCGTTTGATATGGCACTTAAGGGAGAGTACGATTTCTTGGATGCTCTGGTCATGTTTAACAGCTGCGATCATATCCGCCGTGTTTATGATCACTGGGTACGCCAGGTAAAAACCCCCTTCGTAAAGATTCTTAGCCTTCCCAGGAAAGCAGAACAGCCGCAGGTGGAGTGGTTCCGAAGCGAATTAAATATGCTGAGAGAAAGTATGCAGGAGCATTTTGGGGTGGAAATAACTGATGACAGACTTAGAGAAGCAATAGCGCTGCATAATAAATCGCGGCGCAGTCAGAGGGCACTTTACGACCTGCGAAAAGGTGATAACCCACCGATCACCGGCGCCGAGATGCTGGCTGTCTCTGTTGCCGGTACGGCAATGCCTGTTGGAGTGTATAACAAGTTGCTCCAGGAGATGCTGGATGACATTAGCGGAGCAGACGGGCATTCCAATTACCGGGCACGATTAATGGTGATAGGTGGCGAACTCGATAATCCGAAGTATCTGAAGGCAATTGAAGATCAAGGGGGTCTGGTTGTTACCGATGCATTATGCTTCGGTTCCAGGATGATTTGGGAGGATGTAGATGAGACAGCGGATGATCCGCTGACAGCATTGTCAAGGTACTCTATCGCAGAACGCCCTTCCTGCGCCCGCATGTACACACAGTATCCAAAGAGACTCCAATACATACGGAACATGGTAAAGGATTTTAACGTGGATGGCGTTATTTTTGAGCGGCTGATGTTTTGTGAGACATGGGGATTCGAACAGTACTCGTTAACACAGGATCTCAAAGAATTAAATATACCCCTTTTATGCATGGATCGTGAATACACGCTGACCGCTGTCGGTCAGCTGAAAACAAGAGTTCAAGCATTTCTGGAGACGTTAGGGAGGTAATGATGGACGCAAAGAAAGAACGAAGCCTATCCAGAATGAGAGAAGAAGTTGCACAATTCGAGCCGGTACTGGATCTTCTCAGAGACGATCCAGACGATATGTCGAAACTACAATTTTTTATACTCGAAGGCCTCGTGCAAAATGACAACATCATCATAGAGTGTGTCGAGCAGGACAAGCCGTTCCTGGCGAATCAGTTCACCAATCCGGTAGAGATATGCACTGCGATGGATGTCCCCTTTTATTTCCATGTTCAGCAGCAATTTGCCGCCGGTGGTACGGGGGGTAGCATCCATACCATTGAAGACCTCGAGGAAATGGATAAACTGGGCATTCCACCAGACTGTTGTACCCTTATTAGGCTCCTAGTGTATTACCAGGCCGCTGGCCTGCTACCCATTCCTACAGCATATCTTGCGCTGACTGAGCCATGTGACAGTGTGGCGGGACTGCAAAGCGTGTTTATGAATCACCGTGACTGGCGAGGAGTACCCGCTTTTGTACCTGATCCTCCATATTCTAGCGATGACCGGGCTTTAGACTATTTCGCCGGTGAAATGAAAAGGATGGTGGATTTCATTACCGAACATACGGGGAAAACGCTGGATATGAAACGGCTTAAAGAAGTGGTAGACGAAACCAACAAGGGTTATGCTCTGTGGTTCGAATACAACGACATCAGAAGGGCGATACCAACACCCCATAGTTATATTATGCCAATGTCATGTTTTTACCTGGTAAACACTATGGGAGCTGGCGATCCGGCAAAAACGGAATTCTATAAGGCAATGGTTGCCAATGCTGAAAAGCGGGTGCGGGAGAACACACCTGAACACCCAAACCAGAAGATTCGGGTTTTTTGGTATGACATCCAACCAATGTTCTTTAGTGAATTAGTCCCTTGGATGGAGCAGGAGTGGGGAGCAGTCATCGCAATGGACATGGTAAGTTATAGTCCCTACGAGCTGATAGACACCTCGACCGAGGACAATATGTTTCGTGGACTGGCGAAGCGAGCTTTCCAGCATCCACCTATGATCCACCAGGCACGGGGAGTGGCGGACAATGTTATTCATGACATTACTCGAATCGTTCAGGACTATAAAATGGACTGCGTTATCTTCCCGGGACATATGGGACACAAGGACATGGCTGCAAGTACCGCATTGATGCGAGAAACCTGCCGTGAATTGGGTGTCCCATTTCTATATATTGGGATGGATATATGTGATAAGCGTTATACGAGCGTAGATGAGATCAAGGATAAGATATCCCAGTTCTTTACCGCAATGGGGCTGGGTCAAAATTAATAGTTAAACATCATTAAGCCTAATTACATGGTCAAAACGAAGAAGAATATTCCCGCAGCATTCCTATATCATATACACCACTTCTTCCTAAATATCCTATAAGTATATCCTTAGGTTTCGTAACCGTATTTTAACCCTCAGTAGATATGAAACTAAGACCCACTTGCTTCTGATTATGGTGTTAATGTCTTTATCCACAAGGTCTGTGCTGTTTAGCTTGATTTAGCTCTGCGGTTCGATGGATATTAATTGCACAAAATAGTAGAATTCAGGAATAAGAAAGGAGTTTACTATGAAAGATCTCGGTGATTACAGTGGACCCTTTGACTCCAATATAAGATACGAAGATTTCTCCAAAGAGACCTTAGCTAAGCTAGTAGAAGAGTTTGCTATGGCCCTGCAGATATTAGAAGGCAATTGGCAACGGATTCTGAGGGAGAGATTCGGTGATGCAACAACTATAGAAATGGGCATCGAACAGTGGACAAGAAGTACACCGAGATACCACCGACGCATCTCTAATTTACTGAATATCCAGGGTAACAATGTAGAGTCTATATTCAAGGCGCTGCAATTTGACCCAGCCTTTTCACCAGGGTTCTTCGACATTGAATGGCAGCTAGCAGATGTAAACTGCGGCTTCTTTACAGTGAAGAACTGTGGTCCTCTTAATGCGATCGAGAAGGAAGGGAAGGGTTATGAAGTTCGTATTTGCCAAGAGCTAGAACCGCCGGCATTCGCTGCGACCGTTCACTATTACAATCCTAGAGCGAAGATTACACCCCTCAAGTTGCCTCCCCGCGAGAGCCCGGATGATATCGCCTGCAAGTGGAAAATCACGACAGAATGATAACCGACAACGACAAGCTGCCAATGATCTCAGTTCCAACTGTATTTATAGAATCAATGTAGCTATTATTTCCGAAGCGAGGTGTCGCAATCACCCTACTCGAACATTCAGCAGATCTAGAAGATTATGAATCATAAGTAAGTATCCCCGTGTATTTATTTCAAATTCACAGGATTTGTTATACGTTTGATAACATACATAATGAGTAGTATCCACATGGTATAGGAGACCCCGGATATGAAAGGTCAAGAAGATAATATGAATAATGCGCTAACTTACCCGCCGCAGCATCACATACTGCGAGATCTTCAAATATCAATCAAATTCCATGGAAAATCTCGATCTACTGTCGAGGCCCCAATAGTGCCGGCACTATTTACCGACCAGGGCGCTGTGCAAGTGGGAGTTCTGGCTACTCTAGTAGATGTCTTATGCGGAAGCGTGGCTCTAAAGGCAGTATATCCGGATTGGGTAGCCTCCGCAGACTTATCTATATGTACGGCAAAACGGGCCACATCGGGGATGCTTAATCTTGCTGGTTCTGTACTTCGATCAGGAAGTAACACTTTGGTCATTGAAGCAACTATTTATCGGATTGGAGATGATCTGGATGATTCCATGGAAACTATCGGCTCTGGATTTATGACCATTGTACGGCTACCCCGCCGGGGGGACACCCCCAAGTTCTATGAAGGTTCGATAGATTCCATGGTTTTCGCTACGCAAGACTCTGGCCTTTCCCGCTCCCTTTTAGACGAAGTAGGTATTGAGACCATAGATGGCGCTGCTGGTGTTATAGAGCTTTCTTCATGTGATTATATACGTAATAGTTTCGGTGCTCTTCATGGAGGGGTATTTGCTCTTCTTATAGACAGGGCTGGCCAAGAACTGGCTCGCGCTTCCACCGGTATGCCTTTAGTAACCCAAGATTTAAATATCTACTATTTATCGCAGGGTAAAGTCGGCCCATTTATCACGAATGCCACTGTTATACGTAATGCATCCGATACTATTATCACTCGCGTAGAAGTACGGGATAGTGGTGCCAACAACCGTCTTTTAGCTATTGGATTGAACACAGCAGCATTGGATAGCATCGTTCAAGAAAAAGAACCTAATTAGCCCAAATTCGGCCTACAGTTTTAATCCGTATTTTCCAACACCCTGATTTTAACTAAACGTTCCTTTTCTTTCTGCCTATTAGGTCTTCTACACATATAATACGTATATACTATCGGAATGCACCCCGTTAGAACTGGACATCGGGATAAGATATAATTGGGCCACCGGTGAGGGGTAAAACAGATGAGCCTAAAAATAGATAAGCTACGATGTGAATATGGAGAGAATCCCTTAGGCATTGATACTATTAAGCCAAGGTTTAGCTGGATTCTGCTTTCGGACCATAGAAACACAATACAGACCAGTTACCATATCCAGGTGGCAGCGAGTAAAGAGGCGCTGATGGAAGCTTTAGATCTTGTCTGGGATTCTGGAGTAGTGGAAAAGGATTCTTCCATTTGGGTAGGATATGCTGGGAATAAGCTGGACTCATTTCAGCGCTACTGGTGGCGGGTAAAAGTCAGTAACAATCATGGGGAAGAGACAGGCTGGAGCCCACCAGCCTGGTGGGAGATGGGCATATTAAACCCTTCAGAGTGGACATCAGAGTGGATATCTCCTGAGCTCGATGAGAAGGATGAGGATAATCCGTGTCCAATGCTTAGAAAGGAGTTCAACTTAAAAGAAAAGGTCAAGTCGGCCAGGGCTTATGTAACATCCCTCGGCCTATATGAGATGGAAATAAACGGTAAGCGAGTAGGCGATGCACGGTTCACTCCCGGATTTTCAAGTTTCCATAAACGTCTTCAGTACCAGATATACGATATTACAGATTGTTTACAGGAAGGCCAAAATGCTGTAGGCGTGTTTCTTGCAGATGGTTGGTATAGGGGGCACCTCTGGTTCAAAGCGAAACCGAATATCTTCGGTAGAGAACTGGCCCTTTTAGCTCAAATCCGTATCGAATATGAGGAAGGGATTATACAGACAATCGGAACGGATAGCTCCTGGCAGTGTACGACAGGTCCGATCCGCTGCTCCGATCTGTATTATGGCGAGGTTTATGATGCCCGCAAGGAGATCCCTGGCTGGTCGGAGCCTGGCTGTAAGTATGATAAGTGGCAAAAGGTAAATAAACTGGATTACAGCAAGGCGCACCTGGTCTGCTCACCGTGTGCATTAGTAAAAATTAAAGAAGAAATACAGCCTAAGCGAATTCTTACGACACCCAAAGGAGAGCTAGTAGTAGATCTGGGACAGAATATCGCGGGCACTATCCAACTTCAGGTTGAAGGAGAAAGTGGGAGGGAGATTACACTGAGTTACTGTGAGGAGTTGACCTCTGAAGGCAACTTCAATATTAAGCAGCTTGACCTACTGGGCCACCAAAAAAGGGCGGGGCGTTTTTATCAGATCGACCGGTATATTCCAAAGGGCGGCTCCGAGGTGTTTGAACCGCGTTTCACTTTTCACGGATTTAGATATGTGAAGATAGAAGGCTACCTGGGAGAACTAGATCTTCATAGTATCAAAGGGCTTGTTATATACTCTGATCTGCCGGTTACGGGAGACTTCTCGTGCTCCAATCCTCTCATCAATCAGCTGCAGCACAATATCCTCTGGTCTCAAAAAGGCAATTTTCTGGACGTCCCCAGTGATTGTCCCCAACGGGAGAAGATGGGCTGGACAGGGGATATCCAGATTTATGCCCCGACTGCTTGTTTTCTGATGGACTGCTCCGGATTCCTCGTAAAGTGGCTACAAGATTTAAAGGTAGATCAAATGGATAATGGCCTAATCCCGCATATAATACCCTGGCTACCTGATTATCCAGTGTATGGCCGCCTTGGTGTGGGTGGTTCTTCTGGCTGGGGGGATGCCTGTATCATTGTCCCCTGGATGCTGTATCTCTATTACGGGGATAAGAAAATTCTCGATGAGATGTATAGCGTTATGAAGAAATGGATTGATTTTATCCAATCCCGGTCTAATAATTACATCTGGAGCAAAGGAATGCACTGGGGGGATTGGTTGGAACCCGGAAGAAAGGTTTATTACTACTTTCTACCGTGGGCACCAAAGGGCTATGTAGCTACTCCCTTTTTTGCCTATTCCTCTTACCTGCTTTATAAAATTGCCAGAGTGCTGGGGAAAGACAACGATGCAGATTATTACAGGGATCTTTCAGAAAAGGTAAAAGAGGCCTACCTCAATAAATATATAAAAGGAGACGGGCGTATTAAACCTTCCAGGCAGGGAGCCTATGTTCTTGCTCTTTTTTACGATATGGTTCCACAGGAAATGAGGCCGAAGCTTGCTGCGCATCTGGCAAAACTGATAGAAGGCAATGATTATCATCTTGATACAGGATTTCTCTCGACTCCACATCTCTGCCAGGTTCTGTGCGATAACGGTTATGAGGACATTGCTTTTAAGATTCTAAATCAGGACACAGTTCCTTCATGGCTCTATGAGGTCAAGAACGGAGCCACGTCAGTCTGGGAAGCCTGGGATTGTATCAGAACGGATGGCACGCTTCGCAAGGGGATGTCTTTTAATCATTATGCTTTTGGTGCAGTTGGTGAATGGCTCTATCGTTATATAGCTGGGATTGGACTGGATGAGGATAATCCTGGTTCTAAGCATATCATTCTCTCTCCCCATCCTGGTGGTGACCTAACAGAGGCCCAAGCTACATATCAATCACCCCACGGAGAGATTAAATCATTCTGGAAGCTTTCTAAAGGGAAAATGACTTACAGTATTGCTGTTCCTACAAACAGTATAGCAACCGTCCATTTCCCCAGAGGTAAAATAGATGAAATCAGTGAAAATAATGAGCCTTTAGAAAAGGCAGAGGGAGTATCAAAGATTAGCCAGGAGATTGGCAAAGTCACATTACAGGTAGGCAGTGGATCTTACGAGTTCCGCTATGAATATATGTAGAAAGTCCTTCAGCTACAATCTATTTAAAAAGACTGCTGAAAAAGAGGTGCAGGATGCTTCCTGCCGGGGGTCTGGGGGTGTCCCCCAGATTAATAAAGTCCCCCAAGATTGGGGGATTAGGGGGTTGATTGAGACTATTTCAGCATTCTCTCAAAGTATACTAATACCATTTCAATTTCCTATAGATACAAACAATCGATTCCCTAACTTCTGACCAAATGGTCGTTATATTAATAGCCCACGACAATTAACCTCAGTGAAATAACATCAATTGGTATTGACAACATGTAGGATGTAAGATAAATTATAGTCAGACTAGAATAGTCTATATATACCATATACTTTTTATAGGGGGGAAATGAACCGACAATTACTTTTACTAGGTGTTTTACTCGATGGAAAGATGCATGGATATAAGCTCAATGAGTATGTAGAACATACCATGGGCTTATATACAGATCTGAAAAAGCCCACAGTTTATTACGTACTAGAGAAGCTGGAAAAGGACGGCTATGTACAGCAGAAGACAGAACGAGAAGGTAAGCGACCGGAGCGGCGAGTCTATCAGATTACAGATGAGGGTAGGACCTATTTCTTGGGTCTGCTACGTCAGCATCTGAGTGGTTATGAACGGACTTACTATGGCGATGATATTGGTATAGCATTTATGGACCAGCTATCCAAAGGCGAAGTTCGCCAATTGCTCACCCAGAAACAGGAGAAAACCCTAGCGCTCCTTCAGCAGTTCAGAGAAGTACCGGACCATGGAGGAAACTGGCGATATTTAATAGAGCATAACATCGCCCATCTCGATGCTGATATTACCTGGCTGAATAGTATCTTAGATGAGTTGAATAATGTTGAAGACTGAGTTGCCTTCTTTAATAAATATAGAGATAAGGGGGACTAGAACATGATAGAAGATATTAGGTGTCCCATATGCGGCTCAAAAACCACTATACCTACATCAAAAAAAGGTCCAAATATCGGCGGTCAATTCCACGTTTGTACTCGATACCCAGAATGCAAGGGAAAAGTGGCAGTTGAAAGTCAAAATGGCAACATTGTTCAAGCAGCCGATTTCAGCGAACGAACTTATACGAGTATGGCCATTCAAGCCAGCGGACTGGTGAAGAGGTATAGCGAAGAGGTACTTGCAGTTGATGGCGTTGACCTAAACATTGAAGCTAACACTGTGTACGCCCTGCTGGGCCCTAATGGGGCCGGTAAGACGACCACAATCCTTATATTGACAACGTTATTACAACCCACCAGTGGTTCAGCTAGCGTAGTCGGGTTGGATGTAGTACGCAAAGCAAGCGATGTCCGCCGTCGTATTGGTGTGACATTTCAGGAAATGATCTTAGATGTTGAACTGACAGGTCGGCAGGTACTGGACTACCACGGACGGTTCTATGGCATGAAAAAAGCCCAACGCAAGGCCAAGATCTCCGAGTTATTAGCATTGGTCGAATTAGAAGAGGCAGCTAACCGCCGTGTAAGCACCTATTCAGGAGGAATGAAACGCCGCCTGGAGCTTGCACGCGGCTTAATGACTGAGCCAGAGGTACTCTTCCTGGACGAACCAACTCTGGGTCTCGACCCACAAAATAGAGCAAGTATCTGGGACTATCTCCGCAATCTGAAGGAACAGCGCGGATTGACGCTTCTACTGACTACACACTATATGGACGAGGCCGAACATCTAGCAGATCGGGTTGGAATTATTGACCAGGGGCACATCGTGGTAGAAGGCACGCCTCGTGAGCTGATTGAGCAAATGGGTTCTGATTCTATCCGAATTGCGGGTCAAGGAGACGGCGAAAAATTCATCGAGGAAGTTCGGTCTTTGTCATTCGTCCAGACTGTGACGACGGGTGATGACTTAATTCAGATTGGAATAGATTCCGGCAATAAGCGGCTGCCAGAGATAGTGTCTGTGGCAAATAACTGCGGCTTTGTTATAGAGGATATCTCGGTTACCAAGCCCAGCCTCAGCGACGTGTTCCTCAAGTATACTGGCCGCCAGTTAAGAGATAAGTGATCCTTATACTACATATAACGAGGAGGAATAAGAAATGAGTGCAGTTATGACCCTTTGGGGCAAGCATATGCAGAAACTGCGCATACACCCGGAAGAAGCATTTGGAATGGTCATTCAATCCGTCTTGTGGGTTGTGCTGTTTGGAATTGGTATGAAAAGCCTGCTTGGAGTAACCGTAGGAGGAGGTGACGCCTATATGACCTTCATGGTACCGGGCATTGTTGCCCTCACCGCTATGACTGCTGCTGTTGGAGGTGGCCTGGTATGGCTAACCGAGCGGATCATGGGCATTGTAAAGGAGTATCTTGCAGCACCCATTCCCAGGATCAGTATTTTAGGAGGTAATGCTCTTAGCATAATAACCAAGACACTATTTCAGTCGATAATAATCTTGGTGCTTGGAGTATTGATTGGTGCTACAGGCAACCTCGATCCTCTGGGCTGGCTTGGTGGAATCGTATTGCTCACGGTTTACGGCTTGGGTTTCGCTGGTATTGCCCTGGCTTTTGCATCTAAAACGAACGATCCAGGTTCATATCATATGGTGATCTTTCTCTTTACCTTACCCCTTCTATTCTTGAGCAATGCACTGTATCCTCTTGAATCATTGCCGAAGTGGATGGAAATTTGTGCGCGCTTGAATCCAACTACCTACGCAGTAGACGGCATGAGGCAAACATTTATGGACAGCAGTGTTGCCTCGTCAGGCGGCGACTATATCGCCTTGTGGATCTGTTTCGTTGTACTTGCAGCTTTTGCAGTTATCTGCATGTCGTTGGCTTACTTCGTGTTCAAGAGATCAATCAGATAAATAGAACCCTCTCAGACTCCAGCGATTCGATACCTCCCGGGGCGCATTGGCTATGTAGCTGGGATTCTGAAATGAATCCCTTTCTCTTATTAAGCTTAAGAGTTGAAATCGCTTCTTTAATCATTTCTAGATATAAAACCCGGACTCCATCACTTCTGATTATGGTGCTATTTATCTGACTTACGCAACTTCCTCTCACCCCAAACGCTTCGTCAGAGGATATTATTTTGTAATTCGACGCTCTGATTTGGATAGCATAGGCAAAAACACTTCACGTTCCAGAGGCTCGAGGTGAATAGCCTCCTCCGTGCAGTGAATTGCACACATTCCACATCCACAGCACATATCAGGATTGATCTCCGCCTTTCCCTCCCCATTTAGCGAGATAGCCTGAACAGGGCAGTACTCTTCGCAAGTCCCGCAACCATTACATATTTCCTGATCAGGAATTTCCGCGATGTAGTATGATTTTAGGACAAACGGGGTGTTCCCCCTGTGGTAATTACCGGCAACACCACAGCAATCCCAACAGCAATTACAAATGATATCGACATCATACTTAGTCTTGAGATCTTTCAAAGGTAGAACCCTACCGACCTGGTGGATCACTCCTTTTTCTTCTACCTCTCGAATTAATTCAAAAGCCTCTTTTTTAGTAATCTGACGTGCAAAATTACGAGTTAGTAAATGTTCCGCTGCAGGACCAATAGCTATACAACTCTCCTCCGGTAATCCGACCCTGCAGGGATCGCCAACGAGTTTCCTTTGCTGCCTGCAGAAACAATGGCCCAGGGTAATAACTTCATTCTCGTCAAGTTGATTAAGGATTTCAACGACACTATGAGGGGGGAAGACCTCACTAACTTGTGGCTGAATCGCCTCGCCTATGTTAATAAGCCTGCTTTTAGGCGGATTCGCCACAGCTATTGAACGCTGGGGGCCTACTTCGTGAAGAATCGCATTTATTATTTCTGGATCGAAATCCGCTGCCATGCCATAATACATACTCAGGCGTTCAGCAAATTCCTTTCGATCCGGCGTTTCAGCACCCCTCATGAGATATAGTTCAAACCATCCTGGCAATATCGTCATTAAATGGTAAATGGCCTCATCTTTACCTTCTTCCGATTCCAATTGAGTAATGTGGCCTTTATCAAGTAGATTTTCAAATATCCTATCGAATTCCCTTTTCGATAGATTCATTTTCGATTCAATCTGAGGAAGTGTTATATTACCACCTCCCATCTTCAGAAGGAATTCAACCTCATCTGGTTCCAATACAACATCGAAAATATATAGCAAATCATCGGTGACCAGTGGGATTGGCGTCTCAGATTGCGCGTTCATTAGATTTGCTAGCTCAGATAATTTCTCCTTTTCATTCTTGAAATCCACTTTTAACCTCCTAATGCAACTATGCCCTATTCTATTTTATTGAAGTGTCACCAGTCTACCCCATATCACTTTGACCCTACTATCATTATCCCATATACGACTTAACCTCATCTGGCATCTCAACTTGCTTGTCTTCAGGAAGGCATTGACTCCGGAGAAGAATAAAAAAAAGTATTTGGATAGGGCGGCATCCGCAGGAGGTATATCGTGAAAGTTGATATATTTTTTGACAAGAGTGATACTATAAGCCCGAAACCGCCAGTCTGGCAGATGAACTCGTAACCTCAACTCTGGAAGTGGTACAATAATTGGGGGAGGGTCAATTGATGGTGGATAAAGGGGGACGAACAAATGATTGTAGAAGAGAACATGACGAAAGTACGCGGAAGATTATTTAAGCCCAGTACACAAAGGACTCAGAATTTAAAGCAAGCTTACATGGAGCAAAAACCAAGTATTTGTGCTGACCGCAGTGTGCTGGTTACACAATCATACATGGAAACCGAAGCGTTGCCTCCCGTACTCAGACAGGCGATTGCCTTCGACAAGGTATTGAGTGAAGTGCCTCTATGGATCCAGGATGGGGAACTTATCGTCGGGAACATTGCTTCCAGGCCAAGGGGCGTGTTTCTTTTTCCGGAATACGATGATACCTGGTTGACACCAGAATTAGACACTATTTCCACCAGAAAGGGCGACCCCTGGCTGCTAAGTGGTGAGGATAAAAGCCGATTGCACGGCTCCATGGATTACTGGCCAGGGAGGAATCTCGGTGCTATTGCTGACGCGCTCACAACCGATGATGTCCGGCGGGCCGAGAGTAATGCCTTCATTGATATTCGAATGGGGAAACAGGGAGGCATCGGCCATATCGTTCCCGACATCGAACGGGTTATCACCGAAGGACTGAACGCACTGATTACAGAGGCGGAAAACCATATCGATCGATTGGACCTTGTTAATCCAGATGACTATGCTCAGCTACATTTCCTGAAAGCGGTAATTATTGCAGATAAAGCAGTGATCAAATGGGCCGGAAGATTTGCGAGCCTGGCACGTGAGAAAGCGGCAGTTGAGCCGGATCCGCAAAGAAAGGCGGAATTGGAACAGATTGCCGATATCTGCGACTGGGTTCCAGCCAACCCTGCCCGCAGCTTCCGGGATGCACTTCAGACCATCTCCTTTATCATGCATTCAGTGCAGATCGAATCGAACGGGGTCTCGATCGGCACCGGAAGGCTGGACCAGTATTGCTTCCCGTATTATGAAAAGGACCTGAAAGAAGGGGTAATCACAAGGGAAGAGGCATCGGAGCTTCTGGAATGCTTGTGGCTCAAAATCGCGGAGTCGAACCGCGTCGCATGCGCACTCCTCACTACCGCGCATAATGGGTACCCGTTTTGGATACAGGTCCCCATTGGTGGGCAAACCCCAGATGGCTATGATGCCACTAACGATTTGTCCTATCTCCTGCTGGAAGTATCCAGCAATATGCAACTCCACGAACCGACGATTTCAGCGAGAATTCACAAACGGACACCGGATAAGTTTTTATTGAAATGCTGCGAGGCGATCAAAACCCACGGTGGAGGGCATCCAGCCTTGTTCAATGACGAGGTGATCATCCCTAGCCAATTGGCCTATGTTCCCGGCATTACTAAAGAGGATGCCTATGATTACTGCATTATCGGATGCTCTGAAATAGCCTTTCCCGGGAAAGGGACTGAGGGGATAACTTATCATGCTATGAGTCTGGGTAGGCTCCTAGAATTGATGTTGCAGGGGAGAGACCCTGTTACCGGTGATACCTTGACATCGGGTGTCGGCGACATGCTGACATGGGATACTTTAGACGATCTGATGCAGGCTTTCTCCGAACAGGTGAGGAGGTTTGCCAGGATCATGTTTCTGCAGCAGCTCCCACTAATAGAAGCCCATACGAAATACCGTCCCTGTCCCTATCTTTCCTCACTTACAAGAGATTGTATCGAGAGGGGGCAGAGTTTCTATGATGGTGGTGCCGTATACGGAAACCGGGCAGCCAACGCCTGTATTGTCGGTATCGCAACTCTGACCAATTCGATTGCAGCGATTCGGAAGCTCATTTTTGACGATCGAGTCATCACCATGTCTCAATTGAAGCATGCGCTGGCAACGAATTTCGAGGACACCACTACGAATCCGTCCGGTCCTGAAATCCAGGAGATGTGTCTCCATGCTCCTAAATATGGGAATGATGACCCTTACGTGGACAATATTGCAAAGGATTGTCTCAATACCATAGTCAAGGAATTGCGCAAGCACGCAACAATACCTGGTCAGGGATATGGAGCTACGATCTCACCGGTAGCCGCTCATATGGGCTACGGGATGATTTGCGGCGCCACTCCGGATGGCAGGAAATTAGGCGCTCCTTTGAGTGATTCTTGTTCACCAGCGCAGGGCACTGATGTCAACGGGCCTACCGCGACAATAAAGTCAGTGGCCAACCTGGAACACATCAACCTCGTTCAAGGAACAATTTTCAATATGAAGATGCACCCGGCGACAGTGGAGACGAATGCCGGAATGATGAAGTGGGCTAATCTGATCCGAACCTATTTTGATCTCGGTGGATGGGAAAT
>JAAXQM010000296.1 GCA_012974295.1 Dehalococcoidales bacterium | reverse complement strand
ATCCTGCACCTCTTTTGAAGGGATTTCTTCATATATATCGCAGTACTTGATTCTCCGCAGAATACACTCTTCAGCCTAACTGTAGTGTTATTTATCTGTTTTGCCCGAGACTCTTCCAGGCAAATCCCTAATACCTCCCGTGCCTAATTTTCACCGTTTCTCTGCGATAATTTAAAGCGGTACTTTTCCTTTGCATTCAGGGTAGCGGGTGCATACATGGAAACTACTACCGGTATTTGGGCCTTTCTTTACTGTTTTTACCTCTGTGGCAGATCCGCATTCCGGACATCTAATATCCCCTGTCGTTACTGCAACTCGTTTTCGGTTGCGCAGACCATCGGCGAGGCTGTAAATCACTGGAATAACTATCAGGGTTAAAAGTGTTGAAGTGAATAACCCACCGATAACCACTACGGCCAGCTCAGCAGCAATAAAAGTGCCCGCACCGACTCCAACGGCCAGTGGTATCATAGCTATCATTGTGGTTATGGCCGTCATCAGGATCGGTCGTAGCCTGGTCTGCCCGCCTTCAATAAGGGCATCGTAGGCGCTCATACCCTGCTTACGCAGTTGTACCACCAGGGCTATGAGGACGATGGCGTTGGTGAGCACAATCCCTATCAGCATCAGAATGCCCATCATCCCGGACATACCAAGTGTGTAACCTGAAATCAGCAACGCCAGAATGGCACCAATAGACGCCAGCGGCAGGCTGACCATAATAATAAGGGGATTCAATACCGAGCGCATTGAAATGACGAGTATAAGGAAGGCAATGAATGCTGCGGCAATTATAGCGATACCCATACTGGAGAAGCCTTCAGCCATCTCCTCGAACATTCCACCCATCTCAACATCTACGCCCTCCAAGCCAGGGGTAGCCAGTACGTCATCGACTATATCGTTAACCTCTCGGTTTACGGCACCGGCGTCCTTCTCATCTACTGTACCAGTGATACTGGCCGATACCTGTCGGTCATAGTGGCTGATATGGGTGGGAGTCAATGGCAGTCCTACATCCGCGATAGCACCTAAACTTCCGAATACCGGATAGCCCATAGGTAATGACTCCGTCAAGGCTTCAGGATCATCGGCAATATACAGATCCTGCGAAATACCCTTTAGCGTAATACCATAGTGCTCACCGTCTATGTTTACCAGAACATCGTCAGAGCTAGTCCCCGCTCTTAAGAGATATGTCTCTTGCTGTGCTTCCATAATTTGAGTATCACTCAACCCCATAGCACTCATTTTATCCGGGTCTAACTCGATATCGAGAATAGGCACAACCAAAGTAAGCTGGGTCTCAAGATTCGATATACCTTCGACTTCCAATAGCCTTTCGTAAAGCAATTCAGCAGCGTGGTTAACCTCATCACGGTTTTCACCTACAACCTCTATGGCAACGCCCCCTCCCATAAACCCAGCGTCCGACTCTTCGCTGGTAAGGACTTTAACAAAATCGAAGCCCATTGAATCTCTCAAGTCATCGAGGCTCTGATCCAAAGCATCCCTTTCCTTTTTCATGTCAGTATCAGCTTCCAGCATGATACTTATCTCAGCTGTGTTGTCTCCACCACCTGATATCGTGCTAACAACACCAAAAAGTGATGACGATGTACCTATCGTTGACCAGTAGTACTGCATATTTTGTACCTCGTCAACAACAACTGATTCAACCTCTATGGTAATATCTCTAGTTTCATTAAGATCAGTCCCTGGAGGCAATTCGATCTGTACCACCAGCATCGGCTCGCTCATATGACCCAAGAATGAAGTACCGATCAAAGGGATCAGCATAATACTTCCCATAAAGAGAATGACGGTGATAGCTAGTACGATAGCTCGGTGGCCCAGAGACCATTTAAGCACTGACACATACCATCTCTGATACCAGGTTTGGCCAGATTGGGCCTTCTTTTCTTGTTTCCCATTGCTTTTTTTACCAACGAACCACTTAGAGAAAGCGGGTACCACTATAAGTGCGACTAGCAAGGAGGCTATCAATGCAAAAGTTATAGTGAGAGCAAACGGAACGAAGAGCTCTCCCACAATACCGCCTACAAATACCAGCGGCAAGAAAATGGCCACAGTTGCCAGTGTAGCGGAAGTGAGGGGTGCTGCCACCTCTTTGGCACCACCAATTGCAGCTTCCTGCCAACCTTCCCCAGCCTTTATACGGCGATATATAACCTCAGTGACCACTATGCTGTTATCAATTAGACGACCAACGGCAATTGCCATAGCACTTAGAGTCAAAAGATTGATGGTTATGTTGGAAAAGTACATCACCAGAAAACCGATCAATACGCTCACCGGAATGGACAATGAGGTAACTAGAGAAGCTCGGAATGCCCTCAGAAAGAAAAAGACAACGACTATCGCCAAGATGAAGCCAAGAATCGCCATTTGCAGCAACTGGTTAACGCTATCCTCAATGAACTCTGACTGGTCAAGAAGTGGCACAACTGTAATATCTCCGTTGAGACCAGCCTCAATATCACGGGCCTTTTCCATTACTGCATTTGCTGTGTCGACGGTGTTTGCATCAGCGTATTTCATTACATTGATGGTTACGCTCGACTCTCCGTTTGTTCGAGCGATAACCGTGTTTGGAGGTGGCCCCGGCTCCACACTGGCAATATTACCCAGAACTATATTTTCCACACCCATAGGCGCATTCTTGATAGCTTCCAGTGAGTCGTATTGACCATCCAATAAGGATGTGATCTGATACACAGAAATATCCGATGCTACCAACTGCTGTGGATCAGGGAAGATGATAATCCTCTCCTTAGCACCACCCTCAACTTCCGCAGTGTACACTCCCTCAATTTGTGTAAGAAGCGGAATGAATTCATCCTCTGCAATACTCTTTAGCTCGTACGGGGAATGGTCACCGCTGAGGCTCAGAATCACGACAGGCATCTGATTGGGATCGAGTGGGATAATTTGAGGATTACCCTCTATTTGCCCTACAGTATCAGGAAGACTAATATCATCAATCGCTTCCCCTATAACTCTATTCGTCTCACCCATATTGGTGCCATATTCATAAGTAGTGAAGATAACGGAAACTCCACTCGCCGACGTCGAGGATATATGTTTTAGACCTTGCTCTTTAAATCTCTCCCATATGACATCTTCAACAGGCACGGTCACTTCGCTTACCACTTCTTCTGGCATAGCATCCGGGTAAACTGTTATTACAGCTGTGAACGGGAATTCAATATTGGGTATCATTTCAGTCTTAAGCTGTAAGGTACCCCAGACAGCAGCACCAGTTAGCATGATTGCTATCAAGATGGTTAACCAGCGGAAGCGTATACCTATTCTAATTAGATGCCACATATTCTCTCCTTTTTAAGTGCATGATATTTTTCGTAGGCCCAAAAGCGTATAGTGCGAAGCCATCTTGGTTAACGCGGAAATGTTTCACCTGCGTGTGTATAGAGTTCAAACCTTGACTAACGTATCCCGCAAGGATCTTGCCATTTTTTCTAACAGCATAAGCAAAACACTCTGTTCCTCGGCCGTCAGCGGTGACAGCA
Organism: Dehalococcoidales bacterium; assembly: GCA_012974295.1. GTDB lineage: Bacteria > Chloroflexota > Dehalococcoidia > E44-bin15 > E44-bin15 > JAAXQM01. Next base: position 475 of record JAAXQM010000296.1, on the reverse strand, counting down.
TTTGCCTAAACCGCTGTACCATGTATCTCTCAACAGTTCTATAAAGCTCCCGTCCACTTTCTGTGAGAGCTACACGAACGACTCTTCTATCTTTCGGATCGGATAGCCTTTGTGCGTAACTATTATCCACAAACCAATCAACCATCCGCGTTGCCGTGCTAAACGGCACTGAAAGGGTATGACTTAATTCCCCCATTGTTATATCGCTCTCCCGATAGAGGTTATATATTACGCGGGGGAATAGCTTGCAATTGATAAAACGTTGACCTTTGTCTGCTACGGGTATATCGTCGAGAAGGTAGTGCAGTTGCTCAATTTCTTTGGGCAGTATAGTATTGAATTCAATATCTATCTGTAGAAAGTCCTGTACAAGCCTTTCTATTCGGGTATCGCTAACCTGTTCCTGAGAATGGTCTCTCAATTACTTCCACTTTATAATATTTCTATAATTGAAGTATATCACAGATCACAGTAC
>JAAXQM010000097.1 GCA_012974295.1 Dehalococcoidales bacterium | reverse complement strand
GCACGATGCTACCGAGTGCGGAATATGGGGCGGCCTTTACGAGATCGCTCAGGCAGCGGATTTGGGAGCGAGAGTAAATAAGGAACGAATTGTGGTCGAGGATTGTGTAATGGAGATATGCCAGTATTTTAGCATAGACCCTTATGCCGCCATTAGCGAGGGCACACTGATAATTACCTGTCGTGAGCACAAGGCTGAAGAAGTAATCGAAGCGTTGACTAGAAAAGAAATCACCTCGTCAGTAGTAGGGGAGCTTGTAGATCCAAGTCAGGGTATGATACTGCTAGAAGGAGGAAAGGAGAGGAAGTTGGAACATCCAAAGGTGGACCCCTTCTGGAATGCCTTTTATAGCGCTCTGCAACAGCCAGCTTAAATTATTGAAGACCGCTGAAAAAGAGGTACAGGATACTTCCTGTCGGGGGACTGGGGGTGTCCCCCAGCTTTCAAAATCCCCCAAGATTAGGGTATTTGGGGGTTGATTAAGACTATTTCAGCAGTCTCTGTTAATACAGACATAGGATAAATCGAAGTAGATCAAAACACTCATAGAGGAGGAAAAATGAAACGTATTGCCCCGATATCAATCTTAAGCGTGTTACTGTTGGTAACGCTGGGATTAACTGCCTGCGGTGGTAGTGAGCCTACGACTGGCCAGCCTGTGATACACTTCGAGCAGGAAATTGTCGATGTGGGGATAATACCTGCAGGATCTGTACTGGATTACAGCTTTAACTTTACAAACCAGGGCGACGCACCGCTGAAAATTAATGATGTGGGGATAAAGGTCCTTGAAGGATGCTGACCGGGCAAACCTAAAGTTGTAGGTCCTACAACATTGCAGCCTGGTGATAAAAGCTCTGTATTGGTGAAAACGGAGACCGTGCAACAAATGGGCGTGTCAGGTTTACACGTGTTCAATATAACCGTGAAATCAAATGATCCTGTTGAATCAGAAAAGATGCTCCAACTTATATCTTTCTTTGAACCGGCGGAATGAGATCGACACAGTGGTGAAAATGTGCCAAAGATAGTCGCAGTATGTACCAGCGAGCAGAAGGGCACTAGGAAGAAAGCAGTAAACGAGGGACTCTTCAGAGAGGATTATGGACTCGCTGGCGATGCCCATGCCGATAGCTGTACCCACCGGCAGGTAAGCCTTCTGGCGCAGGAGAGCATCGACAAGATGCTCGCACTCGGTGTGAAGGTGGGTTCTGGGGATTTCGCTGAGAACATCACCACCGAGGGGATCGATCTAGTATCCCTATCGATAGGTACCAGAATCTCCATCGGTAAAGATGTCCTATTGGAGGTTACACAGATTGGCAAGGAGTGCCACACACCGTGCGCGATCTATCGACAGGCAGGGGTGTGCGTTATGCCTACAGAGGGGATATTTACAAGGGTTATTTGTGGTGGTGTAGCCAAAGTGGGGGACCAATTAACGGTATACCAGGGATGATGGACGAGGTACGAGAGTTCAAAATCCTCCGAGTTACTGAGGAGGGTAGATGTGAGGTAGAGGACGTGGTCGCCCGGGAGTTTCCCTTTACCATTATTCTGGACGACCAGGAACTGGTAACCATGCTCTGCACCCCGAAAGACCTGAAGTATCTGGCTGTTGGTTTTTTATCCTCTGAGGGTTTGATACAAAACAAAGAAGAGATTAGGAAAATCATCCTCGATGAACGACGGGGCGTCGTGCGTGTGGAAACCGAGGGCGATAGAGGAGAGGCGACAGACCTTATATTCAAGCGGCTTATTACCTCTGGTTGCGGTAGCGGGGCTTCTTTTTATCGCGCTGCCGATACACTAAATCAGGAGAAGGTTAAGTCTGAGATGAAAGTATCAGCCGGGGATATCTTTGCCCTGGCCAAGGTGTTTCAGCAGAGTTCCCAGATCTACAGAGAAACGCATGGGGTTCATAGCGCTGCCTTGTGTGACAACAAGAACATCCTTATCTTCACCGAGGACATTGGAAGGCATAACGCTATCGATAAAATCTTTGGCAGGTGTACTTTGGAGGATATACCCACAAATGACCGGATGGTTATCTCCAGTGGCAGGATCTCATCAGAGGTGATACTAAAGATAGCGAGAAGGAACATCCCTATAGTCATCTCCAAATCTACACCGACCGACCTGGCAGTTGATCTCGCTATCCGTCTTGGCGTAACGCTAATCGGCTTTGTCAGGGGTAAGAAAATGAATGTCTATACCGAGAGCTGGAGGGTAATCGGTGATTAACGATTTAGATGGAGACGCCAGGTTAATAGAGGAAATACAGCATCTGAAGAAGGCTAAAAATGCCATTATTCTCGCTCATAACTATCAACTGGGTGAGATTCAGGATATAGCCGACTTCGTGGGCGATTCACTTGAGTTAAGCCAGAAGGCGGCTCAGACAGGTGCTTCTGTTATTGTTTTCTGTGGAGTTCATTTCATGGCAGAGACAGCCTCTATTCTCTGCCCCGATAAAAGAGTACTACTGCCAGATATTCATGCAGGATGCCCCATGGCTAATATGGTTACCGCTGAAGGTCTGCGGGGAAAAAAGGAAGAGTACCCTGAAGCTACAGTTGTCTGCTATGTAAACTCCACAGCTGATGTCAAGGCGGAATCGGATGTATGCTGTACCTCCGCCAATGCGGTCAAGATTGTTAGTAACCTGCCGGATGAGCAAAGGATTCTGTTTATACCCGATCAATATTTGGGCTATTTTGTCTCCAACAAAACGGGGAGGGAGATGATACTATGGCCCGGATTCTGTCCTACGCACGCAAGAATTAGGTCGCAGGATATAACACGGCTGAAACAAGAGTATCCCCAGGCTAAGATAGTTGTTCACCCTGAATGCAGACCGGAGGTGACCGCCCTTGCCGATGATGTTCTCAGCACGGGGGGGATATGTAGATTTGCACGTGACACCGCTGCCGTAGATGTTATAGTGGGAACCGAGATTGGAATACTTCATCGGTTGCGAAAAGAAAACCCGGATAAGAGATTTATCCCCGCCTCCGAGCAAGCGGTATGCCCCCGAATGAAGCTGATCACCCTGGAGACTGTTCTATGGTCCCTGCAGGAGATGGCCCCCGAGATCAAGGTTCCGGAGGAAATCCGTCTCAGAGCCAAGTCTGCGGTGGACAGGATGCTGGAGGTAGTATAGAGGTATACTTGAGGACACCTTTGGCGCGATTGACAAAACCCGTAGTCTATACTGGAGAGATCGTTGAGAAAGAGGTGCATGATACGTCCTGCCGGGGATCTGGGGGTGTCCCCCAGCTTTAGAAATCCCCCAAGATTGGGGGATGAGGGGGTTGATTCAGACTTTTTAAGCAATCTCCTAAAATGTGAAAACGAAGTGGAATATATGAGAGGAGGACAGAGCAATGTCCATAGAACATGTTTCAGGTAGAAACGCAGGTCATATGATGCTGTATGCGCTGAGTACGTGCGTGTGGTGCAGGAAAACGAAACAACTTCTGGACGATTTGGGTGTAGAGTATGACTATGTATATGTAGACCTTCTGGACAGCAATGAAAAGAACCATGTGGTGAAGAACTTGGAGCAATGGAACCCGAATCGCACTTTTCCTACTTTAGTAGTGGACAACGACCGGTGTATCGTTGGATTCAAAGAAGATGAGATCCGAGACGCCCTAAGTACATGAATACCGACTTGAAGTTAAACTCCGCTGAAATCGACAAATTATACGAGAGGCTTATCGGTGAGGCCATCGCAGGCGGGTATCATCTCAATCCAGATGTAGAATTTACCAAGGAGCTCTTAAAGGGGCTGCTTACCAACGACAAAAGGTATGGGTATTGGTCTTGCCCTTGCAGGTTAGCCTCCGGCATAAAAGATATGGACCTTGATATTATCTGCCCCTGTGATTATAGGGACCCTGATCTTAGTGATTACGGTACATGTTATTGCGGTCTGTACGTTTCTCAGGCAGTTATTGATGGAGTAAAGAATATTAGCGCGATACCCGAACGACGGTTACCAGTCGCCGAACTGAAAAGAACGAAATCAAAAAC
>JAAXQM010000026.1 GCA_012974295.1 Dehalococcoidales bacterium | reverse complement strand
AGGGAAATCGATTCAGGTCTCCACAGAGGCGAGGATGGGCTGCGGGTTCGGCGGCTGTGCCGGCTGCACCATCGAAACGAAACGAGGCCTGAAGATGGTGCGTAAAGACGGTCCCATATTTGAGTTAAGCGACCTAATTTGGTAGTCTCGGGCGAAAAAGGGGGTGGTAATCATGGTGATTACGAGTAAAATCGGTATTCGCACTAAGGGAGAATGTGATCTAATCGACATCACCGCTCAGGTAGAGCGGGAGGTCCTGGACTCAGGTATCAATACAGGGACGGTTACCCTGTTTATTAACGGCTCGACAGCCGGAATCTCTACCATCGAGTACGAGTCAGGGCTTGTGAGCGACTTCCCTGACATGTGGGACCGCATCGTCCCAAGGAATATTTCTTATCAGCATGACCTCCGCTGGGGAGATGGCAACGGGCATTCTCACGTAAGAGCCTCCCTCCTCGGCCCCTCCCTCGTAGTGCCATTCACCGACGGAATCCTTCACCTGGGCACCTGGCAACAGATTATAGTGGCCGATTTCGATAATCGTCCTCGCGCGAGAGAGATCGTGGCGCAAATCATGGGTGAATAATGGATTCGTTCGGATAGATAGGATAATATCCAATTTGCCATTACGAGCGCAGCGAAGCACCTATGTTGATAGAGACTGCTGAAATAGTCTCAATCAACCCCCTAGTCCCCCAATCTTGGGGGACTATTTAAAGCTGGGGGACACCCCCAGACCCCCGGCAGGAAGTATCCTGCACTTCTTTTTCAGTGGTATCTGATATTAAGAGTAATCCATCTAATCCTACGTCTTTCCCCGTTTGATGTTAGATTGCTTCGTCGCTTAAGCTCCTCGCAATTACAAGTTTTCGTCCCCCGGTAAATCGGAGTCCGCACAATGACAGGGAAAAGCTGGCTAACGATGGAATCCCCAACGTACCCGGTGAGTACAAATGGTGGACACTACCGAGTCCTGAAGGTATAATAGTTGGGAATATTCAACGGAAAGGACTTAATACGTGAAAGCAGGGAGCAATCTGGAGAAGGTCCTGGAAAGCGGAGCTTTTGCCGTCACCGGTGAGCTCGGTCCACCGCAAAGCGCTGATCCCGCGGTAATCGAGGAGAAGGCAAAGCTTCTTAAGGGGTATGTCGACGCCGTCAATGTTACCGACGGCCAGACGGCCATCGTCCGCATGGCAAGCTGGGCGGCATCGCTCATCGCGCTGAGGGAAGGGCTCGAGCCCACAGTTCAGATGACATGCAGAGACCGAAACAGGATCGCCCTTCAGATGGATATACTGGGGATATCAGGCCTGGGGCTGAAGAATCTCCTCTGTCTCACCGGGGACCATCAGAGCTTCGGCAACCATCCTCAGGCTAAGGGTGTCTTCGATATCGATAGTATCCAACTAGTTCAAATGGTAAAGAATATGCGCGATGACAAGATATTTCAGTGTGGCGATGAGATGTCCGTTCCACCGAGCCTCTTCATCGGGGCCGCAGCGAACCCCTTTGCCGACCCCTTTGATTTTCGGGCAGTTCGCCTCGCCAAGAAGATAGTGGCAGGTGCCGACTTCATTCAGACCCAGATCATCTATAATGTGGACCGGTTTGCCCGGTGGATGGAGGCGGTGCGCCAGCAGGAACTGCATAAGAAAGTATACATCCTTGCCGGTGTGGCACCAATCAAATCGGCAGGTGCAGCCCGGTACATGAAGAACAAGGTTCCTGGCATGGATGTCCCCGACGAGGTAGTGGATCGCATGTCCAGCGCCCCTAAGGGCGAGGCCAAACAGATGGGCATCGATCTCTGCATAGATATCATCAAGCAGGTACGCCAGATCGAAGGCGTGGCCGGTATTCACCTGATGGCCATTGAGTGGGAGGAGGCGGTAGCCGAGATCGTTGAGAAGGCCGGTCTGCTGCCACGGCCCAAGCTATAAACCTATTTAAGGGGGGGGCCACTGCCCCTTCTCTGTGGAGCCTTTCCTCAATTCATTCCAGGGCTATCATTACATTGGACGCCTTGATAACAGCATAAACCTCTTTACCTACTGCCAGCCCCAATTTTTCAGCAGACTTCCTGGTAATCATTGAGACGATCTCATTTCCATTGGGCATTTCTATGATCACCTCCATATTGACCACGCCGTGCCTGAGCTGCTTGACTTTCCCTCTCAGGACATTACGCGCACCTATTTTCATAATCCTCTCTCATATTAATTCTTCCACCGGACTTATCAATAGTTCGGCCACCAGGCCAGGGTAAACCTCAATCGCGCCGCTTTATCACATGTATTGCAGTAACTTTGAAGCTAGCATAGAGCCTTATACCTATGGTAAGGCCCAATTCCTGTGCCGATACCATCGTCAATACACCTAGCAGCGGTATACCACAATCAACCTCGATCCTTACGAGCTGGCCCACCTGTGTCATCCTTATTATCTCCCCATCAAACATATTCCTCGCACTGCTCACATTCCTTGCAGGCGTGAACGTGATATCCTCCGGCCGGATCAGGACATGAACCTTTTCGCCCAAAGGAAGCTCCGAGATCGCTTGAATAGAATTCCCATTAACCTCAATGGTTACCAGTTCGTCCTCTTTAACCGTTATTACCCCCGCTATGACATTTTCCACACCGACCAATTCAGCTACTTCCCTATTTTGAGGCGAACAGAATACCTCGTTGGGGCTACCAATCTGTGTCATCTCGCCGTTTATCATGACACCGATCCTGTCAGCGAATCGCTGCCCCTGCGGCATATCATGGGTGGCCATCAATACGGTCATAGTTTTCTGGCCAATAATCTTCTCCAGAACCTCCTCCACCTTCGATACGGAAACGGGATCAAGATTGGCAGTGGGCTCATCGAGGAGGAGCACCTCTGGATCGGTAACAAGAGCGCGGGCTATGGCCACCCGCTGCATCTCGCCTCCTGAAAGTGTCCGTGCATCCCTTTTCGTATAGTCCAGCATACCGACCATCTCCAGAGCGTTGTCGACCTTGCTGCGGACAACCTCTTTTCTTACCTTCCTCCACTTCAGGCCGCAGGCAACGTTGCCGAAGACATTCATCTTGAACACTATCGGCTTCTGCTGCACATACGCCATCCTTCGGCGTGCCTTCAAGCGTTGACGCTCGGACCGGGTAACATCTACCCCATCGAAATATACCTGTCCGCAGGCCGGTGTTTCCAGTAGATTTAGGAGTCTGATGAGGGTGGTCTTGCCAGCACCCGTGGGGCCAATAAGGGCGAAAACCTCGCCACTCTCGATCTCAAGGTCTACTCCTTTGAGGACATACTTGCCCCCATATTCTTGACCCACGTTCACAACCCTGATTAAAGCCATTGCATTACCCTCTATTTCCGCTGAAGCCAGTGCAGACCTATATTAATAACCAGCGCAATGAACACAAGGATAATTCCCAGTGCTATTGCGAGTTCAAGATTTCCTCTCTGTGTTTCTAGTGAGATCGCAGTGGTAATGGTCCTGCTATATCCTGCGATATTACCACCTACTATAAGTGCTATCCCAATTTCGGAGATCGCCCTGCCAAACCCCATTATCAGAGCAGTTACAATTGCGTACCTGACCTCCCTAACACTGACAATGGCTGCCTGAACCCTTGTCGCCCCGAGGGAGAGAGCAGTCTCAGTAACCATCTTGTCCACACCGCTCAAGGCTGAAATGATAAGCCCCAACATGATTGGTGAAATTAATATCACCTGTCCTATTATTATCGCTGCAGGCGAAAACAACAGGCCCAATCCCCCCAGCGGCCCCGCATTTGAGATAAACAAGAAGACGAGGAGACCGATAAGGACGGTGGGTATACTATATAAGGTCTGTATGACACTGATAAGAAGCCTCTTACCAGGAAAGCTACGGAAGTGGATCAAGCAACCCAGGGGCAGACATATCAGCATTGCAATCGTGCAGGAGGTCGCCGCTATCCACAGCGACCTCCCTGCTATCTCCATGACCTCTCGGTCGAACGATACTATTAGCTGTAACGCCTGTAAAAATCCGTCCCACAGTTCAGTCAATTGACTCCAACTCCTCTGGCTATACTACGATG
>JAAXQM010000134.1 GCA_012974295.1 Dehalococcoidales bacterium | reverse complement strand
ATTTTAGGAAGCAATGAATCTTCTTTATGCACCTGAAAAGGCTATAGTACGAGGGTAATTTCGCAATGAAAGGTAGTGAGCAATGACAGGAAAGAAAAGATTTGGAATTCTAACAGGGGGTGGGGATTGCCCCGGGCTTAATGCTGCGATCCGAGCAACTACGAAAGCTGCACTCAAGATGGATTATGAGGTTATCGGCTTCCATGACGGTTGGGAAGGTTTGCTTTTCAACAGAAGTGAGGTATTAGATAGTATAAAAACGTCAGGCATCATTGATAGAGGGGGTACGATTCTCGGGGCTTCAAGAACAAGCCCGCTTAGAATAGAAGATGGGCCCAAGCGAGTACTTGATGCATTTAAAGAATTCGAATTACGTGCAATTGTAGTGCTGGGAGGCGAAGGCACCTTAAGCGTAGCTAATCAAATGTATGAAATGGGCCTTCCCCTCATAGGAATACCAAAGACTATTGATAATGATGTATGGGGGACAGATTTTACTATCGGCTTTCAAACCGCTGTTCAAATCGCCACAGATGCTTTAGATAGGCTTCGTTCCACTGCTGCAAGCCATCACCGGGTAATGATCCTCGAAGTCATGGGTCGCCATACAGGTTGGATCGCTACATATGCCGGTCTGGCTAATGGAGCAGATGCCATCTTAATACCTGAGATAACAATGGACAAGAAAAACATAGACGAACTCTGTCAAATGCTGAAATCAAGAAAACAAAGAGGAATAAACTTTAGCATTGTAGTGGTGGCAGAGGGAGTAGAACTGGCAGGAGAGAGTATACACGGGCCAAGTCTTCAAATAGATAAACATGAAGACCCTGATAGACTGGGGGGAGTAGGCCGAGTGCTGGGTGAACTTATTGAGAGGAAGACAGGGCTGCATGTCAGGGTTTCCTCATTGGACTATATCCAAAGAGGTGGGACACCGGTAGCTTATGATCGGAACTTGGCTACCGCTTTTGGGATTAAGGCTGTCGAACTTATCTCAGAGAATAAATTCGGGGAGATGACCTCTCTCAAGGGAAACAGGATTACCAGTATCCCTTTGAAAAAGGTGGCAGACAGAACAAGGACTGTAAATATGAAGGTATATAAGATAGCAGAAACATTCTTCGGCTAGGAGGCGGAAAATGAAGGAAAAGATGTTATAGATGCCCGGGGTGGCTGGGACAGCAATTGATCGAAATGTCTGGCAGCGATCAGACCCTCTAAGCATCAGTAAGAAATTGCATCAGTTGATCTACGGAGATTGAATATCATCCTTATTCAACCCCCTATATCCCCCAAGATTGGGGGACTTTTTAATCTGGTGGACACCCCCAGACCCCCAGCATTAAGTATCCTGCACCTCTTTTTCATCGGTCTCAATATAACTATGTCTTCATGTCTCTGTTGATTAATATAGCATCATATCCGTGAGACTACTGCAATAATTTTAAATCAACCATCTTTGAGGAAATCCAGTACTTCTCTATTAAACCTGCTCTTCATCGTTACGAAAAATGCATGAGGCCCACCATCTAGTTTGACTAGCCTGGCATTCGTTATTCTGTTTGCTATCACTTCTGTAGAGCTAGGTTTTATGATTCTGTCCTGCGTCCCAGTAATTACCAATGTTGGAGCTTCGATTCTATGCAGCCTGTCCAGCGTATCGTGATCTACAATGGCTACAAATTGTGCATGTACACCATTTGTCGGCAATAGTATTGCATATACCCATGTCAGACGGCTGACAATCATCCCATATAGCCTGTTATTAAAGGCAAGCGAGAAATCAGTAGTCAGTACCATTTTAGTAGAGACTTTGCGTAATTCATCGTCAGTGCAATCGCTCTCGACACCTAGACCTTTAAAGTAATGTGAAGTATGTCCTCCCGTCTCATCCTCGCGAGCAAAAGTACATCCCAAGACCAGTTTCTTAACGCGATCAGGGTAGTTGATGGCAATCTCCTGAGCAATCATGCCTCCCATAGACACACCTAATATATGGGTCTTCTCAATGCCGAGATGATCCATCAAACCTACCGTATCATCGGCCATCATACGCATTGAGTAGGGTCCGATTGGTTTGTCGGACCGTCCAACACCCCTATTATCAAAGGCGATCACCCGGAAGTGTTTTCGGAAGACATGCTTCTGGAAAATCCAGCTCTGCATTGATCCAGCAAGTCCCATTATGAGTAGTAAAGGCTCTCCCTGCCCATCTACCCTGTAATTGATGCTGACCCCATTCACAAACGCTTTAGGCATTTACGACCTTTTTTTACCTTTGTATAGTATTTCTCGTATCATCTAGTTTGACTATGCGAGAACCCTGGGAGATTATAACACGTATCTCATATTGAATATGGCATGATGTTTGGATGATTGGGGTTTAAAGAAGAGACTTGGTCAGAGGATAATACTCACATTATTAAAGAAACAGAGTACTTTGGAATAGACGGCCTCTTTCTCGTTCAATGTCACCTTCTCTTTCATAGGGTGACATTTTCTCAGAACAGTTAACCGGTGACAAATCATAGAGCATCAACATCTACAGCCCAAAATACTTGACAAAGTTACAAACTTATGTTACTCTCGCTTAATTTTCGCTTATGGGAGGTATAAGTTTTGAATCGGCAAACATGTCCTAAATGTAATGGTACAGGAAAGATTGCATACCAAGCAGCTAGAGGGACTAGTGTAGTTATAGATTCCAGCAATCCTATTCCAGTTAACTTAACGCACGAAATGTGCCGTGGTAATGGCATAAATAAATGCCATTTCCCGGGATGCGCGGAAGGTTGGATTGAAACCAGATCAAGTAGAGTTGCGATGGGCTACAAAACCCGCTGAGATAGTACACCTTTACTGTTAACCGCGGTAGCCCAATTTGATAGTTAAACTCCCCACCCGGTCATGTCTATGCTTGTGTAAGCTAGAGCGGTCTGTTATCCTCTCGGATACCTGGCTGCGTGATATCTATAGAGAATGCTGAAATAGTTTTAATCAACTCCCATACTCCCCCAGGACTGGGGGAAACACCCCCAGACCCCCGGCAGGAAGTATCCTGCACCTCTTTTTCAGCGGTCTTACTAGGGTATCACCTAGCTATCTGAACTAGATCACCAATAGAAAAACGCGCCATTGCGATATAAGTCATATACCAAACACTATCTACGCCGTATAATTTGTCGTAGGATGAAGTAATAAGGGGGAGAGATAGAAGTAAAGTGGATAAAGAGAAAGTTGAGCTAAGAAAACAAGAGATCAAAGATACCTTACTTTGCCCCTATTGTGGGGAGAAGTTGAAGCGATGGGTAATACCTCAAAATGTATTTACAGCATGGCCTAATGAATATCTATATGTATGTTTTAACGATAACTGCCAGTATTTCATTGGCGGATGGGACGCAATGGCCGAATTAGGCAGAAAATGCTCATATCGTTTAATGTATGATCCCCTTACAAATAGCTGCAGTCCCCTCCCTGTAACGAACACCAATGTGTTAAAGGACGATATCATGGAAGACGAGTGATTCGTAATGCATAAAACTAGTCGTCTATTGTAGATTATCATCCTATGGAGACCGTTGAAATTGTATCCACGAACCCCCTAGTTCCCCAAGATTGGGGGACTTTTTATAGCTGGAGGATACTCCCAGGCCCCCAGCCCCGATTATAGGTTGAAACTTCAGCCGACCTGTCGGCCTCGGGGCACCCCTCCTTCATCAGTCTCACAAAGTAAGCCTAAGGTTACGGCAAAGGCTATTCCTTCCATTCCTTATAACTTCCGATAACTCCAATAGGTAAAATTGGTACCAAACATCCATTAACGATATCCCGCACAATGTGCTATTGACAAACTGGCGTTTTTATGGTATATAAATTAATATAACATTAGTTAAGTAAAGTATAGTTAGTTGTATATAGTTGTATATAGTTGTATATAGTTGTAATTAGTTATATATATTATAAGTTATGTGGGGTTGACCTGCTGGTCAAATATCGATTCAGGTAAGGGGGTAATGAGCAAATGTGGATATTAAAAGGATGCTTTCACTGCGGAGGTGATGCCTTTATTGACCGTGATGAGTACGGCTGGTTC
>JAAXQM010000280.1 GCA_012974295.1 Dehalococcoidales bacterium | reverse complement strand
CTCTCAAATATGGCAACGCTCATGCCACCATACTTGATCAGATACATCGCCAGCAGTAACGCCTTATTCCCTCCCCCAACTATCACCGCGTCGAATGTCTCATCAGGCATAATACCTCCTTTAAAAACCCATCATGTGTGGAAGGTTCTAGCGCTCAAGTAGTACAGCAGCTTTCGTGACCCTCCTCACTTTTTGCTTTATACTTTCTATGGCTATTTCCCCACCGTACATCCGCCCGCCGCGTGAAAGCCGCCCGCGTAATATCTGTTGATCAGTATAACCCCAAATTTTATCAAGTGTCACCCCTACGTCGTAGTGGCAACATCAGCATCAGTGGTTATTACCCCCTCCACCAGCATGTCAGCTATCTCATCGTCGGAAAAACCCAGGATCTCTTTATAGACGTACTCGTTGTGCTGACCCAGACATGGCCCCGGACTTTTTATATCACAGGGGGTTTGTGAAAGGCGATAAGCCGGGGCATGATAAGAATGGGGGCCAATTTCAAGATGGTCAAGCACTCGAAAATGCTGCCGGTGCTTTAGCTGCGGGTCATTAAGCAGGTCTTCACCGGTCTGCACCACCCCAGCCGGCACCCCGGCATCCTGCAATATTGTCATTACCTGCTCCGGGGTGTAATTCTTGGTCCACTCCCCGATAAGACCGTCCAACTCATCCTCGTTCTCTTTTCGGCCGATGACGCTGTTGAACTTTGGGTCCCCGGCCCAGTCGGGATCACCTATCACGTCACAGAAGCGTTGCCACTCCTTCTCATTGGTTACCGCGATGGCCACCCAGCGGTCAGCGCCGCTACAGGGATAGACCCCGTGGGGGGACATATAGCGATCACGATTCCCACTACGGGTGACAACTCGGTTGTTGACCATGTAGTCCAGCACATGTGGTGCCAGGAAAGTAACACCGGCCTCAAGCTGCGCCTGCTCGATATACATGCCTTCCCCAGTCTTGCGCCGGCGTAGAAGAGCTCCTGTTACGGCTATTAGCAAATACCAAGGGGAGATGAAGTCGGAATAGGCAGGAAACACCATAGTGGGATCGCTATCCGGCCAGCCGGTGCAGTCGGAGAAGCCGGCTAACGCATTGACATGATGTCCGATACCCTGGAAGTCACGGTGTGGGCCATACTGTCCCTGCTGGGTGGTACTGAAGTAAATGACCGACGGGTTTATCCTGCGGCAACTCTCATAGTCCAACCCGAGTTTGTCCATGGTCCCCGGGGTCATACTGTCCCCGATGATATCAGCCCAAGCCACCAGCCTCCGTGCCACCTCCTGAGCCTTGGGGTTGGTGAGATCCAGACTCATACTATACTTGTTAGTGTTATATGCTGTATGGAAGGCACTGCGGTTAACGCCGGGTACACCGTCCTTGAAGGGAGCAAACGCCCTCATTGGGCAGGGGCGGCGGTGTGTCTCAACGCGGACCACAGTAGCCCCATGCTGGGCGAGCTCGCGGCATACCTGAGGCCCAACCGCGACCCAGGTGAAATCGACCACTTTTAGCCCTTCAAAAACCTGTTTTGTCACTTTCTGCTCCTTTGCCCCAATACCCGCTCTCCAAATGTCAGACAACACCACTGGCCTTCAGCACCGCCATTTCTTCCTTGGAAAATCCCAGTTCTTCTACAAACACTTCCTCGTTGTGTTCGCCAATAAGAGGGGCACGACGCTGGATTCTCCAGGGCGTCTCCTTGATCTTGAGCGGAGCCCCAGGGTAGGTTATGGTTTCACCTAACTCCGGATGTTCTACCTTCTCCCAGAAACCACGCGCCTCGAGCTGCGCATTCATAATTGTGTCTTCAATGGTGTTACAGGGAGCGAGCATGATGCCTCGCTTCACCGCTTGTTCATAGAGTTCGGCCTTGGTCTTGGTCTTGAGAAAGTCGCCGACGATAGCACTGCGCTGGTCATTTTCCTCCTGGGTTATGGTCGATTGGTCCCACTGGCTGAAGTCAGAGTCCTTGAACTCCATAAGCATCCCTTCTTCGTTGGCCCATTCCACCATAGCCCTAGACGACTGGACCAGCCCACCGAAGCCACCCCCACCAAAGATGAAATAGACATAGCCATCCTTGCAGGGTATGATTACACGGGTGAGAAGCAGCGATTGCGGGGGTGGCCTGACCGAAATGAAGAACTGACCCATTCCAATGACGTTCACCTTCATAATCTCTGAGATCTCGACGGCGTGCATCAGTGCCAGGGTCACTGCCTCCTGCATGGAAACATCTACGTGCTGCCCTTCTCCAGTAAGCTCTCGGTGGTAATGGGCCACCACCGAGCCCAGGGCACCCTGAAGGCCGGCATGAAAGTAGGCCTGGGGATCACAGCTCATGCGTACCGGAGGGCGTCCCAGATCACCCAGGAGCCGTGTCAGGCCTCCCATGGCACAGCCGACAAGATCGGTGCTCTGGTAGCGAGAATATGGACCAGTCTGGCCAAAGGGAGTTATAGAGGTCATAATTATGCCAGGCTTGGCTTTCTTGAGTTCCGAGTACCCCAGGCCCAGATCATCCATGTAGCCTGGCTGAAAGGACTCTACTACTAAGTCTGCGGTCTCGACCAACCTCTTAAGTATCTCTCTACCGTAAACCGTTTCGATATTCAGAGTGATACCTCTTTTGCTCGTATTCGTGCTGAACCAAAAGAGGCTCTTCTCCGGATGAGGGATGTCTTTGTAGAAGGGGCCGATATTCCGGGAAGAATCACCTCCGGGTTTTTCAACCTTGATTACATCAGCCCCGAAGTCGCCCAGAACCTTCCCGCACAGATGACCTTTTTCATCAGTTAAATCCACAACGCGATAGCCGCCAAGCAGACTATCATGCTCCGTCATCATAGCACCTCCAGGTTTCTTCAGTAAGCGTTAATTTACGTTCCGAGCCAACGCTAATATATACGAGACCTCCAAGTAGAGCCTTGTTTCCTTTGTTCACAGTCCTTAAACCATACGTCCCTTTCAGCTTTTAGCTCCAAAGCTAGCCAAAGGGTCATACTACAGCTTCGCCGCAAGCTCGGACAGCCCTAATTTATTCAGTTTTTCCTTCAATGGTCGACCGTTTGCATCCAAACCCCTTGCCTTGTAGTACTCCTTCAGCATGAGTTCTACGTTGGGCACCGAGCCCGCAACCGGACCATCAGTGTGAGGAGTCAGAATTCGCTTGGGCATTCGATCGTCTGCAGCGGTGACGCCCATGAGGTTGTTCAGACCCCTTTGGAGCATCCAGATTCGTTCGCCGCATTCCATGATCTCGTCGAGGTCGTAGTCAAAGCCGGTGACAGTTTTCAATGCCTCGACCAGATCGGTAACAGCCATGGACATCAGTGCGAATCGGCACAGCGTTGCTGCATTGGTCAACATGTCTAGGCTTTCGCATGTAACGTTCAACTCACCTTTGCCCTCGTCCGCTTTGGCATCGTAGCCGCCAGTTATACCAACATCTGGCCAGGTAATCCAGTTTTGTTCGACGTAGCCTATGGTCGATGCGACGTGACAGGCGCCACGGTTGGACGTCATGAAACTCAGGCCATGTCCGTAGGCCCCCCGAGGGTCATACATAGCCATCTCAAGGCCCTTTATCTCAGCTGTACAGCTTTCAGCATCCTTGCCGATCTTCTTCGCTGCGCTGCGGCTGCCCTCCGCCAGCACATTGCCGAAGCCTTGGCGTTTGGCGATCTTTTCTATCATTGCCAGAACATCATCCGGATTTCCCCATCTCAACTGGCCACCATCGAGATCCCTGGAGGTAATAATGCCTTTTTCAAAGCACTCCATGGCGAAGGCAATGGTGCCGCCACAACTGATAGTATCGACGCCATATCTATTGGCCGTCTCGCCCATCTTGAGTATCGCGGCCAGGTCGTCAATCTGGAGTGAGAATCCGAAGGCACCTATGGTCTCATACTGAGGTCCGGGCCCTTCCTCTATTGCGTAGGGACCCTCTGCTACCTTGACCACCCTCTTGCACCCAATGGGGCAGGTGAGGCAACTATGCGTCTTGGTCAGGTACTGTGCAGATATGGCACCTCCAGACAATTTAGGACCATAGTGACTGCTATCCCCCACGGTGAAGTGCTTAACTGGCAGGATACCGATCATGGTGTAAAACTCACAAGCCACGGCTGTGCCGGCCTCAGCAATAGCCTGCGCCGATACGTTCTCCTTGATCTTTTTCAGAACAGTCTTACGTATTTTGGTATACTCCTCGGGGGAAGCCGGCTCAACTTTACCGGTGCCACGGATGACGACCGCCTTCAGCTTCTTGGAGCCCATCACCGCCCCCCCACCGCAGCGGCTGACAGAGCCCCACTTGCCGTTCAATATGCCGGCGAACTTCACCAGGTTCTCACCTGCCGGTCCAATCTCCAGCATGTCTGCCTTGGCCCCATGCCGTTCTGTCAGGATGTCGGTCGTTTGGTAACAGTCCTTACCCCAGAGGTCGGCGGCGTCTTTGATCTCCACCTTGTCATCCTCAATCACCAGGTAGACAGGCTTGCTTGAGGCACCTGATATCGCGATTCCGTCGTAGCCTGCCTTTTTCATCTCGGCAGCCAAGCTACCTCCAGCCGAGGCCTGCCCCCAGATGCCGGTCTGTGGGGACTTGAAGGCTGCCAGGATGCGAGAGGATGTGGGAAAGTTAGTCCCTGACAACGGACCAGCCATTAGAAAGAGTACGTTCTTATCGGACAATGGATCAACATCGGGTGGAACGCGGTCGAAAAACAGTTTGGCCGCCAATCCACTGCCTCCGATGAATTTTCGCAGCACATCCTCTTCTATTTTCGTGGCATTGACGGCTCCGGTGCTTAAATTGACATCCAGGATCTTTCCTTCGTAACCTGCCATTACTACCTCCTTCTAAGAAATTTGTAGATCTGCCATTTCCCTTTCCGTGATAGGGCACTTTTTCATTCAGGTACAGCGAAGGTGCACCTTCGCTATTATGTCATCGGGAACTCTTCCCGTATATTTTTTTATTTTCATCTGCTCAACCTGGGAGTCCGGCTCCCCTTTCCCCGGCTCCTCCCACGGCTTGCCCAGCCCCTCGTTCTTGGCACATCCGCCGGTCAGCGCCACGTCTTTTACCAGGCCGACCTTCCTTACCATGGAGTTCAACCTGCCCGCCACCGCGTTGTTGACACCGGCGGCTATATCGACCACTTCTGTACCTTCGTTGATCAGGGTTACAACCTTGGACTCAGAAAATACGCTGCACTGGCTGTTTATGCCATAGTCTTGCCCCAGCGGGCGATGAAACGCTGTTTAACTTCAGGGTTCACGAAGCCATTGGGCCACTGACCTCTAAAGACGCGGGCCACCTCCTCGATGGGCCGCCGCATTAACTCCGACATGGAGGTATTGGACATTGCTCCCGTATGAGGTGTAATAATGATGTTGTCCAGTCCAAATAGCGGATTATTGGAATCGGGTGGCTCTTCCTCCATTACGTCGATTGCTGCTCCCTGGATATAACCTTCGGTGAGAGCTGTGTGAAGGGCAGCCTCATCCACCAGTCCACCCCGTCCAGTGTTTATAAAGTATGCATGGGGTTTCATATCTTTGAACTGCTCCAAACCGAATAGGTGGTGATTCTCCTGTGTATATGGTACATGAACGGAAATGAAATCCGAATTGGCGAGGAGTTGGCTCAAATCTACTAGCTCGGCCCCTTGCTCTTGGACTGTGTCTACTGGAATGTAGGGGTCATACGTGATTATATTCATACCCAAAGCGTGCGCTTTACATGCCAGCGCACGAGCGATACGACCGAAACCTACCAGTCCCAGTGTCTGTCCCCGGATATTGGAAAGCGGGAACACTATTCCCATAGCATCCCGTGTCCACTTGCCATCCCGTGCTGCCTTATCGAGGCGAAATATCTTGCGATTGAGGGCGAGTATGAATGAAAGGGCTTGTTCAGATACCTCATCGATACAATAATCAGGAACATTGGCAACAATGATGCCACGCTCAGTAGCTGCCCCAACGTCAACATGGTCATGGCCAACAGAGAACTGGGCTATTATTTGGCACTTATCAAGTTCGTCGATGACCCGTTTGCTAAATGGCTCTATCGCTCCCACCGCTGCATCAGCATCATGACAGGCATTTATGACTTCTTCTTCGGTGGCGCACTGTACTCTTATTATCTCGCCACCCAGACTCTCGGCAACTTCATCGTGGTAGGGAGTGCTCAGAATCGGCATAGTGCAAACGATCTTTGGTCCCATGTCTCCCTCCAGTTTATGAATCGATTATAAACTTGGCACCAAGCTTAGTAGCATCGAGATCGAGTGGAAGATAACGCTCTCCCTTGGTTCCTGTATACTTGTCCTTAAGGGCTTTCTCAATCGCTTCAATGGGCAGAGCTTTAGTTACCTCTAAGTACGCACTAAGCAGGATCAGGTTAGATACCATGGCTAGGCCTAACTCGAGGGCCATCTGTGTTGCTGGAATATAGTGCACCGTCACATCGTCCCGCATAGTCCGCTCAGCAACAATTGAGCTGTCCACCAGCAATAGCCCCCCCGGTTTAACTTGTGGTTCGTGCAGCATCCAGGCTGCGGCTCCCATTAGAATGGCAGCGGAGGGATTCCTAGATGCAATAGAGGCATTCTCTTCATTGGACAACGTCACCATGCACTCGCACTCGCCTCCACGCATGGAAGGACCATAATTCGGATGGTAAGTCACATATCTATAATGTGAGCTACCCGCTTGTGCTAAAAGCTTACCCATGGTTAGCAATCCCTGACCTCCAAGGCCACTCATAAGAACCGAAAAGCGTTTTGTATTATTCTCTTGCACTGATCACCCCCGATTATCCGCGTTTAACACGGCCGACCCTTTTGAGTTCCGGATCGAACGTGTGCTCTATTTTATCTACGTTCTTAAACTCACCGAGTGGGAATTCGCCGATGAGTTTCTCTTCCACGAAACTATTGGCTGCTAGCGGACTCAAACCCCAGTTGGGGGGGCAGGCACAGAGAATTTCCACTATACTATAGCCCACTCCGTCCATCTGTTTCTGGAAAGCGGTCTTGATCGCTTTTCTGGCCTTCTGGTAGTTGGCCGGCGTGTGTACGCTCACTCGAGACGCATAGGCAGTACCCGTCATGGTGGCGGCGATCTCGCTTAAGTGGAGAGGGAATCCAGCGCTTTGTACATCGCGGCCTTCAGGCGTCGTAGTAGTTCGCAACCCAAGAAGTGAGGTGGGAGCAACTTGCCCTCCGGTCATACCATATCCGGAGTTGTTAAGAAATATTGTCGTTATAGGATCGGAGCGCATCATAACGTTAATCACATGTCCAACACCAATGGCTCCTAAAGAGCCGTCACCTCCAATATTGAAACAAATCGCCTGAGGTAGCACGCGCTTGACACCCGCCGCTACAGCAGTGGATCGTCCGTGAAGGCAGTGGATGCCATCAACAGTTAAGCCGACCATTAATATTCCGCTGCACCCAATGTCCAGGCAGGCAATAGCTTTTCCCTCGATGTCGAGTTCATCGATAACCTCACCAAGAGCTCGCCAGACTAAAGACTCATGACAACCCGGACAGAATTTGAATGGTAAAAAATCCAGTTGTACCGCCTTGGGCTTGCCTACGATCTGTTGCTTGATCATGGCTCCTTCTCCCATTATGCATACCTCCTGACATAGCCGATATGATTTACCGTTTATAGTCCTCTTAAAGTTACGCCACACCTACCATTTGTTTTATCTCCTCGACTATTCTCTCTGGATAGATGATTCCCGAACTGTCGCGCCTATGGGTACCCCAAATACCAAGTAAGTGAACCGGCACCTTTCCTTGGAGGGCACATTCCACGTCCTCGACCAGAAGACCGGAGCTGTGTTCCACCACAAGTATATGATGAGCCTGCAAGCTCAACTCGCGGAGCACATTCGTTGGGAAGGGCCAAAGGGTTATCGGTCTAAGAAGCCCTACTTTCAGGCCTTCTTCTCGAGCAAGGTCCACCGCTCCTTTTGCCATTCGAGACACGTAGCCGTATGCTACCAGGATCACCTCAGCATCATCCATGCGATAAGATTCATACTTAATTTCATTTTCGGTGATCTCCCGATATTTTTCGTTCATGTCTTCGTGATAACCCACGTAGTCCCACATGTGCGGGTGAATTCCCTGGCCGTTCCCTCCACGTTCATCTAATCCTCTTAATACCCAGTCCTTATCGGGAAGTGCGCCGAAATCCCTGGTTTTTAGATCTACTAGCTCGCAGGATTGACCTATGGTGGCATCGGTGAGAACATAAACCGTCATCCTGTATCTATCGGCGAGCCAAAAAGCAAACTGGACTAGATCACAGCACTCTTGGCTTGATGACGCAGCGAGTACAATACAACGATACCCGCCGTGCCCGCCTCCTTTAGTAACTTGCCGATAGTCGGTCTGTGATGTCTGTGCCATTCCACTGCCCGGACCGAATCGGCAAACATCAACGATTACTGATGGTACCTTCAAATAGGCCATTAAGGAAACAGTCTCCTGCATCAAGCTTATACCCGGGGAGGAGGTAGCAGACATTGTTCGAGTGCCGGTCATGGACGAGCCATAGACCATGCTTACAGCAGCGATCTCATCCTCGGTTTGGAGGAATACACCGCCCGCCTTAGGCAGTTCAGTTGCCAGAAATTCCAGAATCTCGCTTTGCGGGGTTATCGGATAGCCAAAGAAAGCCTTGCACTCACCAAGAATCGCTCCCCATCCGATTGCCTCATTTCCTGATAACAAACGCCTATCTGCCATAAGACTCTTCCTCCTTATCCGCCTTGATTGATGTTCGCTTCGCTTTTGACATACTTGAAAACCTGGATGGCAAAATCAGGGCACATCCACCCACAGATGCCACATGCGGAGCATTTATCCGGCACTGAGAATACTGCCACCGGGAAGCCCTTGGGCCCCAGGCGGTTCTCAGGGATCGTAATGCACTCTTGGTTACAGAACTCGACGCAGAAGCCACATGACTGGCATAGCATCTCGTCTATTACTATCTCTCCTTTGGCCACTTTCTCCTCCTGCTACATTAGACTCAGTTTCTTACTTATTACTTTTATATGTCTCTACTGTCTCCAGGAAAGTATCTATTTGGATTTTTGTTTGAGCCTCTGAGTATGTTCGTATATCCACGATGTCACTCCCTATGAATAGGGTCTTTAATTTGGCATATTTCTGAACAGCGTTCTGGTAGTATATCTGCCCCATGCTGGTAGCCCGGCACGACATCACACCATGCATTACCAGTCCATCGATATTAAACTCAGGTACCAGCTCCAAGATGTGTTGAACCCAGAAATCACCACATCCTCTATGAGCTTGTTCCCATCGGTATGTAAAGCGTTCAAAGCTTCGCAGTGCCATTAGCTCAATAGGATCGTTAATGTTGTCTGGGATGATAAAAGGATCTGGTGGGGGGTAAGCCAATTGAGCTGGAAATACTGCCCCCAGACTGCCGAAATAGCTAAAGATACCCATGCTATGCCAGGGGGGAAGCCCGCCAGCAAAGAGTAATCGATACCGTTCATTATCCACCACACCTATTCCAGAGTCAACCCGGTCCTTAAGCTCTTGATAAAGCTCTTTATAGAAGTCCAGAGTGGCTTCCTCACCGATCATAAAATGGTGGGGTACGAAGATGTTGAAGTGATCTCGGGCCGTCATTGGCGCTGGAATTGCCCTGCATAGCTGCTGAGCTTCCCACCACCAATGGCGGGCTTCCTCAGCACGATGGATGATGCTCATCAGCCGATCGGGATCCAGCTGGCATCCGGTTGTCTTCTCCAGAAATTCAACCAGTCCTCGGAGCTGCTCAGCCTGGTACTTAACATAGAAATCCTTTATTTCGTACAAATTCCTAGTTACGGGCGGTACGATGACATCAATACAATAGATGGGGACATCCATATAATGACCCAGTGCTTGGTACCATTTAAAGCGCGTATCACACCCAATACTACTTCCCAGGAGCATGTCGGGCATCGGCATCCCACCATCCGGTGTTTGGGGAGCTTCTCCATTCTCGGCACGGAGTATATCGAATCCAAGGCCAGTGCGAGCATATCCACAGATCAGATTTGAGTAGCCTTCTGCCTCGGCTTTCTCAAGAAACGGCTGTGCGGTACCCAGAGCAGCACACAAGCCACCATAGTTCTCTGTCCAAACTGGCACTATGTCCATCGCTGCCAGTATTTCGTCATACTGGCTCATCACCATACAATAAGCGACCTTCTGTCCTCGTTCCCTAGCCTGATGAGCCCGAAGGTACATAGACTCTACAAGAGGACGGACGTTTCGTGCGCTCTGGGTTCTGTTTTCCTTCTTTCTATCCGTGTTATCTGCCATATATGTCACCTAACCGAGTGTCTCGATAAAGGCCTGAAATCGCGTTCTGAGCTGGCCCTTAGTAAGTAGAGTATATTCCTCCTCAAGGTGCAATACCGGGAAGCCTTTCCGATTGAGATACGCTTTGAGGCCAGGAGCTTCCAGTGCATGTCCATCGCAAAACCGATATAAGTACAGAATGATTCCTTGAACATTGAAATCTCGTGCAAAGTCTAACAGATATAGGAAGCGCTCTTCAGGCTTGCCGGGACGAAACGTACGGGGACAACGAATATCCTCTACATAATGAGCGGCCAGACTTTCCATGGCATTCTCTTTAAGATTCACTGGTTCCCAGAAAGAACGTGAACCGGTGCAGAGATCATCCATTACTACTGCAGCACCGCATTCCTCGATGAGCTCTATTATTGCTGGGTCATCGACCTCTCCACCATAGATAAGCACACGTGGCTTCTTTCTGCGGGATTCACTTTCGCGGGTCCGGATATCATGTATCACCTGAAGTAGCAACTCGTTGAATTCCTCCACTGGAATTCCTCTCCCTGCTGCCAGTACCCGGGCGATCTCCGTACCTGAAATCAGCGGAGGATCTGCTTTGCGGTACTGGTATATCTCCTGGAGTAGAGCTCGAGCACGATTATGGGTGTCAATGGCATCTCTGAGCGCCTCATCGGTAATTTTCCTACCTACGAGTTGCTCCAAGCTATTCTTGAAGAGCTTCAGTTCCTGTTCCAAGAAGTGACAGGAGGAAGGCCCTACCATGTGAGGCACCTCGATGAAATAGGTGTAATCCAATGGCTTGTGCAACTTCCATATATTAAGGATTCGCCACATGGCGTCACACGTATGCGGTACTACCAGCCCATGCAGAAAATCGTACTCGCCACAGATGGCCATATCGAAAGCACTACGGACGTATGAGCAAACACAAGTCTCCAGATAGGCATCTGCTTCCTTAACAGGCTCATCTGTTCGGCCACCGATCCGGTACGGGACCAAGTCTAAAGCTGTCATGAGTTCCACGGGGGTATAGCAGCAGAAATACCCGATAATCTTTTTACCTTGCGATGCCATCATACGAGCATACGGTAAGCGATCTTGGTACAATTCCCAGGCACGCTCCAGCCCTCGGCTAGAGATAGTCATCTAGATGACCTCCTCCTCTCTAAGCTTCACGATATCCTCCCAGGAATACCCCAATTCAAGTAGCACTTCTTCGGTATGCTGACCCAATTCAGGAGCAGGCATTCTCACCGATAAAGGCGTCTCGCTCATATGTATAGGAAAGCCGACCATGTTCACTTTGCCCAGTGCGGGGTGATCATACTCAGTGATATAGTCATTGGCAGTGACCTGGGGGTCATTGATGAGTTCGGGAATGGTATTTACGCGACAGCATAGCAACTCTGCCTGTTGGAGAACCTCGATCCACTCGTCACTGGTCTTTGAGGTAAAGCGCGATTCCAGGATTGGCACCAGCTCTTTGCTGTTGATAGCCCGCTGAACCAGGTTTTCGAATCGGGGGTCTTTCTCTAGTTCCTCCAGCTCCATCGCCTTGCAGAAATCCGCCCAATATCTGTCCGATTGAAGAAGGCCTAATGCTATCCACTTGCCGTCGGAGCACTTGTAGTGACAATACACTGGATTCCATATCTGCGATTTGGCTTGCCGAGGTATCTCCCATCCTGCCAGAAGGCTCGTGTTGATGCTAAGGCACTGAAGCCATATCATACTGCCAAGCAGTGAGGCGTTGACTTCCTGCCCTATACCGAGACGATCACGGGCAAATAACGCCGCCAAGATCCCGTACGCCAGCATAATGGCCCCCGTCTGATCAGCGATGGGACTGGCAGCCAGCAACGGCGGCATATCAGGCTCACCTACCGCCGACATGAAACCGGAGCGTGCTTGGCCCAGGTAATCGTAGCCGCGCAGGTTGCTCTCGGATCCTTCAGGCCCCCAGGGCGAAGCTGAAGCATAGACAAGGCGTGGATTAATACCGG
Source organism: Dehalococcoidales bacterium (assembly GCA_012974295.1). Classification (GTDB taxonomy): domain Bacteria; phylum Chloroflexota; class Dehalococcoidia; order E44-bin15; family E44-bin15; genus JAAXQM01. Next base: position 2,163 of record JAAXQM010000280.1, on the reverse strand, counting down.
AAAGCATTTGATAGTCAAGGCCCAACCGGGAAGCAACTCCCTGACGGAAGTTCTGGACAAAGACATCAGCCTGCTTTACCAACTGGTACATTATTTCACGACCCTTGTCCTTCTTGACATCCAGAGTGATGCCTCGTTTATTGCGATTTTGCGCTTCGATATAGGCATGGCGGCCCTCGGCGAGATTGAACGAACGTCCACCCGTACCGATGATTCCCCGAGCGGGGTCGCCACCTTCACGAGTTTCGATTTTAATTACATCAGCTCCCAGGTCTCCCAACATCATGCTGGCTACCGGTCCCTGCTGCCATGCAGACCAATCTACGACTCGGATTCCTTCTAACGGTATCATGATATGACCTCCTATGAACATACCTCATTTGGAATGTATATCGTATTCAAGCTGTAGCATTGCTTGATCAACATCATTGCCGGATCACACTCTTCTTCTTTCCCAGCGGTCTGAAGTATCTAATGTCGCTCAGTCTTTTTGGCTTCCTTAAGGGCTTCCTCCAGTTCATCAAGCCGCTCGAGCATTTGCGGCGGCACTGAGTGAGGAGGCCAGCGGCGCTTTAGATCTGCCATTTCCTGTTCAATCGCTTTGACTCTCTCCGAGGTCAATTGCACACTCCTCAGGTGTCAGGACTGGGCGTAGTACAACAGTCACCTATGCTTAATGGGTTGCCCGCACTAGGGTTGCAGAAATTAGAAATAAGCTTTGTAGGTTTAGCTGCGTTACATCTTGGACATCTCAAACTGGATCCATCCTCGCCCATAGCCTGGCGAACCTCGAACTGCTCGTCACACTTACAACAGCGGTACTCATAGAGTGGCATAATCTCGCATTAACCTCCCTTCTGTAGTTCCTCTAACCGGTGCTGGATTATGTCTTTCTCCAGTTCTATCCTCAGGTACGTAATCCATCGAATAGATCGGTCTCCTTATGGTCGGACACACTGCAGCCATTAACACAGACGAAATACTCATATCCTAAAGCCTCATCTCTCCATTCCTTTGGCAGACGTGCGAAAAAGCTATTAGGGCCGATCTGACTTTGATGGCAGTTAAGGGCCTGCCACTTCTGGGGAACGTACTCTCTGACATCCATAATTGTAGTTATCTCATCTTCGGGCGTTCCGAGAGCTTCGGGATCCAGACTCGGCTCTTCACCGCGTTCCAACGCTAGTCTATACATCATGCGTAATCTTTCAATGGGAACAGCTATGTAATATAGCTTGGTGGGCTGCCAAGGATTGAGTCCTTTTCTACCTACAAATTCAGGATCTCCTGCGCTGTGAAAAGCCTGCCGAGTCACCTTGTTTGCCATTATATGGTCTGGATGTCCGTAGAACCCTCTTTCGTTATATGTCACAATAACATGGGGATGGACACGGCGTATGATATTCACAAGCTTCAGTGTGGCCTCTTTCATGTCTGCTTGGGCAAAGGCCTTTGGATGATGATTTTCTGGACTTCCTAACATCCCGGAATCTCGGTAACCTAAATAATATACTGATTTCACCCCCAGTGCCTTCACAGCCTTCCTCAGTTCCTGTGCCCTGATATCTTTTATTTGCATACCTGGAGAGGGAGGAACAAAGTCTGGATTCAATATTTCGCCAGCTTCCCCTCTGGTACCATACACTAGAACGGTAGTTGCCCCCTGTGCAGAGTATTTTGTGAGTATCCCACCAGTTCCGATAGACTCATCATCGGGATGTGCGTGAACCACCATTAAATTTAACTTTGTATTCATCTTACCCCGAAATAATAACAAATTGAGGGATGAATTTCTACATGGGGAGATCTTTACAACTTTGCTAGAAGCGAAGGTGTTGCTCGCAAACTGGAGGAGGGAGTACAATCAAATCCGCCCACATAGCTCTTTCGGTAATCGGCCCCAGTTCCCGAAGCTAAAATTGTCGTAACTCTAACTCTGTAAATGGCCCCATTTCTGGGGGCAGGTCAGCATGTATAAAGGCTTTATAACTTGCTCGGTTCGCACTATATTATTTATGTTAATAGAAGCGATTAAGGATGATTGTAGGTGTTGTCAATGAGTGGGGTCGTCAGATAGCGCTGCCGAAGCCGCAAGCCCTATTGTATCTGAAGGGGACGAGGGGGGGCGCGTTGACAAACCTACCATCGTGATGTATAGTCATT
>JAAXQM010000265.1 GCA_012974295.1 Dehalococcoidales bacterium | reverse complement strand
ATGAAATCCATTACCAAGCAAAAGCCTCTTGAGGAGATACAGCAGCAGCTCGAGGGGCTGGAAAGAGTGTATATCATTGGTTGCGGCACTTGCACCACTATGACTAAGACCGGCGGAAGGGAAGAAGTTCTGAACATGAAAGAGAGTCTGCAGGGACTGGGCAAGATGCTCACCGGCTGGACGGTTATACCCACCGCCTGTGATGATATGACCGAGGAGTCTTTGAGGGAAAATAACGGCGCCATTCAGAGTGCCGACTGCCTGCTCATAATGTCCTGCGCACTAGGAGTACAGAGAGTAGGTTCTTATGTCAGTAAGCCGGTTATACCCGCCGTGGACACCCTATTCATAGGTGTAGAGAACATACCAGGACTATATCATGAGGTATGTGACCAGTGCGGTCACTGTGTACTGGGTTATACTGCGGGCATCTGCCCCGTCACCGCATGCCATAAGGGATTGCTCAACGGTCCCTGCGGCGGCACCAACAATGGCAAATGTGAAATCGATAAGGAACTGGATTGTGGCTGGACTCTCATCTATCAGCGCCTTAAGGAGCAAGATAGGCTCGACCTGATGAAAAAATATCAACCCCCAGGAAATTCCCAGGTGTTGTCCAGGCCACGCATGACCAGAATCACATGAGGAGGGAAAACATGAGCTTTAAAGAAGCCCTCAACTCCGGCAAGTTTGTAGTCACCAGCGAGATAGGCCCGCCAAAAGGCACCAACATCGAAAAGATGTGCCACCATATAGATATCTTAAAGGATAAGGTGGACGCCATCAACGTTACCGATCACCAGAGCTCGGTAATGCGCTTTCCTTCCATCGGCGGCTGTCTGGAGATTAAAGAGCGAGGCGGTGAACCCATACTGCAAATGACCTGCCGCGACCGCAATCAAATGGCTCTCCAATCCGAACTCCTCTTGGCATATACCAGAGGAATAAGGAATGTCCTCTGCCTTACCGGTGACGCTATACCGATCGGAGACCACAAAGAGGCTAAAGGTGTATTCGAACTTGATTCAACCCAACTCCTCATGGCTGTGAGGCAAATGGAATCGGGTAAGGATATGGGAGGGAACGACCTTGATGGAGCGGTCGAGTTTTGTGCCGGGGCCATAGTCACCCCCGAGGCAAACCCGCTCGAACCGCAACTTATCAAGTTCGAGAAGAAAATAGAAGCGGGAGCCGAGTTTATCCAGACCCAGGCAATCTATGATCTGGATAACTTCAGTAAGTTTATGGATTATGCCCGTCAATTCCACGTCAAGATTCTGGCAGGGATAGTCTTGCTTGTATCTGCCAGGATGGCGAAGTATATGAACGAAAACGTACCGGGTATCTTCGTGCCGCAGAACCTGATAGATGAACTGGCAAGCGCTCCCAAGGGCGAGGCGCTCAACAAAGGTATAGAGATTGCCGGCCGGATGATCGCCACAATAAAAAAGGATTCCCTATGCGATGGAGTGCATATCATGGCAATCGGCAAGGAAGAGGTCGTTCCAGATATCCTGGCAGCCGCCGGAATCGATAGCCATACTGCATAGAAGAGCAGAAACCACGTCCTTTTGAAGTAAATATAAGCACTATCACTCCTATTGCCTCACGATTCTCCCCTACACACTGGTCATTGCAAAGCGGCCATTGTCGTAATATAATCTACAACGACTAACGATTATGAGGCGTATAAAATAGAGGTTTTCTGAAATTTATACTCATGAGGCCGCTGAAAAAGAGATGCAGGATACTTAATGCCGGGGGTCTGGGGGTGTCCCCCAGCTTTAAAAAGGTCCCCCAAGATTGGGGGATATAGGGGGTTGATTGAAACTATTTCAGCAGTCTCAATAAGTATTCTGGCCACTTGCATAGAATGACACTGATCCCGCAGCGCTAACATGAAACGCTGACAGTTGTGAAAGTAGTAACAGGGCGCAAAGATACTGCTACTCGTATGAGAGGTATACGAAATGAAAGATGAGCATAAAGCAAACGAGCGACAGGTAATAGATAGCGAGGAAAGTTTCAATACTTCCACGGATATTAATAGTGATTGTGTCTTTCTTTTTAATTCGGAACTGTATTGTATCGAGACAAGTAAGGCTGCGTTACAATTGTTTCCAAGTGGGACCAGGAAAAAGGACGTCATAGGAAAGCACCTATTGGACATTTCACCGGGTCTAAAGGAAACTGGCCGATACAACAGGTATGTGGAAGTTCTAAAAACCGGTATACCTATTTCTGAAGCTATTAACGTACCTGGCCCCAAATTTGCAGACGTTAGCTTATCCGCATATATTTACCCGGCAAATGACGGGCTTGGAATTGCTGTCAGCTTTGCTACGGATAGCGGAGATCTGGGGCAGGTGGTAGAAGAGATACGAGAGGCAGAGGAGAGGTATAGCGGTTTAGTGGAGGGGATAAACGACATTGTCTATGTTCTTGACGATAAAGCTGTAGTAACCTATGTCAGTCCCGCTATCGAGTCGATCGTTGGATACAGTGCCTCTGAGATAGTCGGTAGCAATATATCCGAGTACATCTATTCGGAAGACTTGATGTTCGTGATAGAGAGATTTCAATCAGGAAGCTTTACCAATATACCTGGGCCATTTGAGTTTCGTCTTTTAACCAAGTCGGGCGAGATGCGCTGGGTACGCAATATGCCCCGAACGCTCTTAAGGAAAAACCGACTAATAGGATACCAGGGAGTACTGAGTGACATCACTGATAACAAACGGGCTGCAGAGGATTTGAAACGCAACGAGCAACAGTTTCGAGCACTCATTGAAAATACCTCAGACGCCATCGTGATTGTGAATCCCGACGCAACCATACGTTATGAAAGTCCTTCCATGGAACGCATAACAGGGTATGAATCAAAAGATAGGATCGGTGGGAATCCTCTTGATTATTGTCATCCTGATGACGTAATAAAGGTAATGGGAGTGTTCTTACAATTACTTGAAAAGACGATTGATATTACACATATAGAGTTACGTTTTCAGCACAGAGATGGACATTGGCTTATTTTTGAGGTAACCGGCTCGAATCTCATTGATAATCCAGCAGTGGCAGGAATCGTTCTTAATTTGCGTGACATCAGCGAGCGCAAGCAGGCAGAGAACGAAATCCGGAGGAATGAGGAACAATACCGCACATTAGTTGAGACAATGAACGATGGCCTATCAGTAATGGACAAGAATTTCATTCTTACCTATGTGAACAATAGGTTATGCGAAATGACAGGGTATTCCAGAGATGAAATAATTGGGCATTCCGCGCTGAAGCTTATGGATGAGGCTAATGTAGATGACGTCAATCGGGATATATTCGGGAAAGAGATGAGCAAAAGGCGTAAAGGTAGGAAAGCCTCTTATGAAATGGGGATTACGAGGAAAGATGGGTCACAGCTTACCGTAAATATATCGCCACAGTTAATTACTGACATAGAAGGTAACATAGAGGGTAGCTTTGGTGTTATAACAGATGTCACGAAAATAAGAGAATCTGAAGAAGCGCTACGAAAAAGTGAATGGAATCTAAAGCATGCGCAAGAAATGGCGCATCTGGGTTACTGGGAATGGGATAGCTCGACTAATGAAGTGGTCTTATCAGAAGAGATGCAAAGAATTCTGGGTTCTGATCGAGCTAAAGCAAAATTCTCAGGCAGACCTGAAATAATACATCCTGATGACATAGTGAAATTACAGGAAGCTATCGCTGAATCACAGAGAGGTGGTAACCCCAGAGTTGAATTTCGACTGATACTCTCCAATGGTGACACGAAGTGGATACAAGCGGGGAGTACGTATATTGACAGAGATTCAGCTAACGGAGGGAAAATATTTGGATATGCCCTAGACATCACCGAGCGCAAGCAGGCGGAGGAGGCACTGAAAGATAGTGAAGAAATTTTGAAACAGGCGCAACATTTGGCACAGGTCGGTAGCTGGACGTGGAATTTAAAAGATAGTTCCTTTATGTTTTCAGGTGAGTTGAGCCGTATATATGGAACTGATGAGATTGAATTTGGCAGTTTCGAGGATGTCGTAAATGAATTTATACATCCAGATGATAGGGAAGGGGTATTCGATGCCGCAGAAAAGGTGATTACTG
>JAAXQM010000187.1 GCA_012974295.1 Dehalococcoidales bacterium | reverse complement strand
AGATGTGTATAAGAGACAGATATACACCTTATCTAACTAAATTAACAGGGATAACGGAACTCGCAGGCCCCGGACTGGGGTTCGGATTAATGGTTTCCGGCACCTATGTGACACAGACGGGGACTTATAGTGCTGCCGCGTTAATAGTATCGATTGTTGCTGGGCTGCTTATCGCAGGCCTGCTCCTGCTTAATGAGTTTCCCGATGTAGAAGCTGACAAAGGTGCCGGGAGGAAGCATATTCCCATAGTATTGAGCAAGAGGAAAGCGGCTGTCGTATATTGTTTAATGTTGGTATTAACCTATGCTCTCCTTATAGGGGCAGTCGCTGCAAACGTACTTCCTTCATTAGCGTTACTTGGACTACTAACGCTGCCGCTGAGTATAAAGGCGATAAGGGTTGTGTTAAGAAATCCTAGTGATACCGGTAAACTAATCCCGGCAATGGGTATGAACGTGCAGGTTGTGCTCCTTACCCCTCTACTGATGTCTGTCGGCATCCTTATCTGGGCTTACACCATCGCTTAGAACAGTTTATTAATCCCCCCTAATTTACTGAACAACAACGGTATTGTAGCGTGAGGTTGTGCTGGTATGTTAAGGGGCTACCCTTTGTAAGGTAGTCCCTATAATCTTGCGAGTTTGACGTTCACTTATATACTTACTCTTCATCAGCTCCTCAGAGATAGCCTCGACTGCAGCCCAATGAGGCCCGAATTCTAGAATGTTTCTCGTGCGTTGCCAGAGCCAGTTGATGAAAGCTCCAGCTTCTTTATCCTCATTACATAAATAGATGGCTAAGTCATGAGCCTGTGTCGTATCATTTTCACTGCCTATCCAATATGTACGACCAAATTTCAAACGTTCTGCCACAGCACCCGCAAGTAAAACTATTATCAATTTTTCAATCTGATTGCGTAAACGTCCTGTAAGGACTGCATCAGGTTTGAAGATTGCTAAGTTCCTATATTCACAATGACCCAGGGTATGCTTCTCTGAATTTGGCTCAATAGTAACGTAAGACAATCGCCTTTTTACCAAATACGATGCCACTGCGTGACCAGCCTCATGGTATGCAGCTCGCTGATATTTGGTAACAGAGTTTTTCTTTGACATGACCCTAGCTGTTGAATATAGCCTGAGTGGAGAATAATCCTTCGTTCTTCCATTGTCAATTAACACTAGAGTGGTCTAATAGAATAGAGGCCACCCACTATCGGGTAGCCCCTTTGTACACTTGACCGGGCTATGAGCTACTACTCAATAACTATCGCTGTTCCATAGACCAGGAGCTCGGAGGCCCCGCTCATTACCATTGAGGTGACGAACCTTGTATCTACGATGGCGTTGGCTCCCATTTTCTCAGCCTGATCGGTCATTCTCTGTATGGACTGCTCTCTGGCCTCGGCCATGAGCTTGGTATATTCCGAGATCTCCCCGCCAACTATGCTGCGCAGTCCGGCGACCATATCCCTTCCGACGTTCCTGGCCCTAATGGTGCTACCCCTAACCATTCCCAGTGTTTTGACAGTCTTCTTACCCTCAATATGGCTTGATGTTACAATAATCAATGCTTTACCTCCTTGATTTCCTTGGGTTCCTTACGTGCTTTCTGAATCCTATCGATGCTAACATATCCAAGGAGCAGGACGAAGCCAACTGTGGCTATCCCGGCAAGAACTCTCAGAGCCAGGGGGATTTCGGGATCGACGAAGAAAGCCCTGGCGACCCAACCGATGATACCCAGGATTCCGATGCCGATCAGCGCAAGCGCGAAATATTCCAGCGTCTTCATGATGTCGCCTCCTTATGGTGTCTGAAGACTATGTTCTAGGAGGAATATACATCTAAGCCCGCAAGTAGTCAATATTATATGCTTCCGAGCCACCTTAACTATTTATGTCTCCAGGTGGTCCCTCCAGAGGTGTCCTCCAGAATTATACCGAGAGCTGCCAACTGTGTACGGATTTTATCGGCAAGAGCCCACTCTCTCGTCTGCCGATATTCATTGCGTTTTTCGATCAAGAGTTCAATGATATCGGAAGCCTCTCTTTGTGGTTCATCCGTACCCACGTTGATACCGAACTGCCCTGCTAATTCCACGATACTGCTACTTATATCTACCGTAGGTTTTCTTGATTCAAGTGAGAACCCCAGCACCGCAGCCAATTCCCTAAGCACGCTCTGCGCTTCTTCGGTTGAATGTCCTTCGTCCGCAGACCGGTTGATCTCCGAGGCGAGATCGAAGAGGGAGGCGATAGTCTGGGCGGTATTGAAGTCATCGTCCATTGCCTCGGTGAAGTGCTGGCGGTACATAGTTGCCTCGGGCGCGGGTGTGCCGTCGCCGCATTGTCGATGCGCCGCCAGGCGTAGTCTCTCCACTCCACGCTCAGCAGCCTCAAGGCCTTCCTCGCTATAAGTGAGGGGACTTCGGTAGTGTGAGCTGAGGACAAAGAGCCTGATGGCATCGCTGCTGGAATGCTCCAGAGCCTCTCTAACCGTGATCAGATTACCCAGCGATTTGCTCATCTTCTCGTCGCCAAGTTGTAGCAGCCCGTTATGCAACCAGTACTTAACAAAGGGGCTAACGCCGGCGAAAGCTTCCGATTGGGCAATCTCGTTCTCATGATGGGGGAAGATGAGATCCTGGCCTCCACCGTGTATATCTATGGTATCACCTAAATATTTCAAAGACATAGCACTGCACTCGATGTGCCATCCGGGTCTACCCGGTCCCCAGGGGCTGTCCCACCAGGGCTCGCCGGGTTTGGCTGCTTTCCAAAGGGCGAAGTCCATGGCATGCTTCTTTTCGACCTTTTCCTCACAAATTGCTCCGCTCATTATATCGCTCAAGCTGCGATGGCTGAGTTTTCCATATTCGGCGAAGCTTTTCACCAGGAAATAGACGTCGCCTCCAGCCTGATAGGCATGCCCTTTCTCAATAAGGCCTGCGATAACGTCGATGATTTTGGGTATTTCCTCGGTAGCTCTGGGATAAACATCGGCTCTTTCTATATTTAGGGAATCCATATCGGTAAAATATTCTGCAATGAACCCCTCGGCAAGCTCCTGGGTAGAAATCCCCGATTGATTCGCCCGAGCGATTATCTTGTCATCTATATCGGTGAAGTTCTGCACGTACTTTACCCTACGGCCACAAAACTCAAGGTAGCGCCTGATGACATCGAAGAGGATATAGCTCATAGCGTGGCCAATGTGGCATTCGCTGTAGGGGGTGATCCCGCAAACATATATCTTAATAGGGTCGCCAGCTACAAAATCCTCTTTTCGACCTGATAGTGTGTTATAGATTCTCATTGTTATTATTTGCTCTTATCGACAAGTGCAACCGCATGAGTAGCGATGCCCATACCTTCGCCAAGGAAACCCAGGCCTGCAGAGGTAGTAGCTTTTACCGAGATCTGTTCTTTATTTAAGCCCAAGGCTTCGCTAATGTTGCGGCACATTTCGTTAATGTATTCTGCCAGTCGCGGTTGCTCGCAAACTACGGTGGCATCAATATTTTCGATATGTAAGCCCCTTTGCAGAAGCATGTTACCAACACGTTTGAGAAGCGTGATACTGGATATATCCTTATACTGTGGGTCGGAATCGGGGAAATGGGTGCCTATATCCTTCAATGCGGCAGCGCCGAGAAGGGCTTCTATGATGGCATGCGTCAGCACATCTGCATCGCTATGACCATGCAGGCCTCGCCCGAATGGTACGAGCACTCCTCCAATAATCAGAGGGCGCCCCTCGATCAGGGGATGAACATCATAACCGATTCCTACGCGCATCTATATTTCCACTTATTCACAAGCGTTGCTGCTATTTCCTATCTTGCCCTTATATGCCCTTTTTACCTCTTTTATCATTTTGCAGCTGTAGTATATCAGAAGAGATTGCTGAAATAGTCTCAATCAACCCCCTAATCCCCAAATCTTGGGGGATTTAGAAAGCTGGGGGATACACCCAGATCCCAGGCAGGAAGTATCCTGCACCTCTTTTTCAGCAGTCTCCAAAAATGGAGGTGATGCAATAACCTCACTCCTTATTTCTAAAAAAGGCCTCGGCCAGGTATAGATCCTCCGGAGTGG
>JAAXQM010000042.1 GCA_012974295.1 Dehalococcoidales bacterium | reverse complement strand
GGGTAAACTCCAATGGTTTCATCGATCGTGGGCGACAGGATACGAAGATACGCACGGGGAGCGCGCCCGACGTAAACGCGTTTCGTGGTTATTGGCATTTGCGATCCTGCCGCTTCTGGTAATCGCGCAACTAGTTGGGGGCTTCGTATTCGGCTTCCAGGGCGGACAGGCAGGCTGGTTCAGTGCCCTGCAAGCGCCTGGATTCTTGGTGATAGCAGGAATAGCCGGAATCGGACTGGTGATTGTCGTAACTGCCATCGTAAGGAAGGCGCTTAAGCTTGAGCAACACATTAGCCCAAGTGTTTTCCGTTGGCTGGGCAACCTATTATGGATCATGACGGCTATATACCTTTGTTTACTCATCGTGGAGGTACTCACCGCAACCTATGCATCACCCGGGGCTGAGCAAAGAATCTATGACGTGATTCTCTTTGGGGAGTATGCCTGGGCATTCTGGCTTTCCGCAGTTTTACTAGTTTTCATTATTCTATCGTTATTCACGCAATGGATTTCAGGTCGATACAGCATTGCGCTAATAATATTGGCTGGGGTACTTGCCAACGTGGTAAGTATTCTCAGGCGCTATGTGATAGTGGTTCCGTCACAGACACATGGAACGCTTTTACCTTATGAAGCGGGTTCGTATTCGCCTACCTGGATTGAATATACAGTCATTCTTGGACTGATCGGTCTGGGTATTCTCCTATTCATCGGGTTCATGAAAGTATTCCCCATATTGGAGATTCCAGAAAAGAAGGAGGGAGGTTCGTAGTGAAAGGACGAAAGCCGGTATCTATCTTAATATTGACTATAGGTCATGTGGTGGCTTTGCTGGGATTCCTCCTGGCAGCATTTTCAGGAATGGTTGGTGCCCCCTTGGTATTCGTAATAGGAGTGGTATTAATATTCCTCTCACCCGTAGTATATGAGCTTTATCCAGGAAAAGAGGATTAGGAATGGTCGTTCGAGATATTACATGGAGAGATACACTCAAAGATAAATCATCTCGAACGCGAAGGATGGTAGACGGATGACAGTTGGCATTGAAATAGCGGAATCAGAGTTGGCTCTAAGTCGGGCTCGGGTATACGGAATCTTGGCAGCCATATATTCGAAACCTGTGGGCGATGCCGAACTCGATGTGTTCAGGCAGTGGTGGCTTATATTAGTAGAGTTAGTGCAGGGCAACTTGCCCGAGTTGATCATATGCGGGCTGGGGAAAATCCAGTCCTGTCTTGAAAACGATGACTCCAATACCCCTGATAAGCGCGAAGCTACCCTACAGTCTGAGTTTTTACCACTCTTTCGAGGGCTAAGGCGGGGGACATCGCCTCCGCCACCATACGAGTCGGTATGGGTAGATGGCGGGTTCGTCTACGGGCCATCTGCCGATCGAGTAGGTCAGAAGTATCGGCAATTCAATATGAGAATCCTGAACAATGAGCCTCCCGATCACCTTGCCCTAGAGCTGTATTTCATGCGCTTTCTTTGTGAAAAGGAAGCAGAGGCCCGCAGCAGCGGACAAGCCGTTCAGCATTGGCTCAGAGAAGAGGAAGATTTCTTGCGCGAACATCTGGCCCCATGGCTTCCCGCTTTTTGCGAAAGTATCAGGAAATCCTGTGAGACCCCGTTTTATAGCGGCGTAGCTGACATCACAGAAGGATGGATCTGTCTAGATCAAGAGATTATCAAGGGCCTAACAGAAACTGAACCATTAGAAGGTGTCCTTGACGTCGGACCTACAACAAGTAGATGAATAAGGAGATGCAAATGGCGGTAAATAGATATATAGGGAATATGGCGCGCAAGGGAAATCTCCGGGATTCGTTGAGATGGTTGCGGGATTCCAGAAAGCTGCTGGATGTGGTTATAGCGGTGCTTGTCTTTGGGTCAATCTGGGGTTTTTTGGAAGCCACCCTTGGGGGTTTTTTACATCTGATCCATTTCACCCACAAAGGAGCGATTATGGGTGGGGTTGGAATGTCAATAATGGCGGCATTTGTAGTTACACGTAGACATCCAGGTCTCCTGATTGGGGTCGGTTGCACCGCTGCCCTTTTCAAACTGCTAAGTCCGGTGGTATATGGACAACCGCTTTTAGCACCTTTCGTGGTAAACCCAGCGGTGGCGATTATACTGGAGTCATTGGCCTTCAGCTTGGTCGTCAGTTTGCTTTATAGTAGGTTTGAACGAAATGTCTGGATGCGGGTTTCGGCTGGTATCGCAGCCGGATATCTGAGCATTACCTTTTATGCAATTTTTGCTTCAGTGGGGGGTAGGGGCTACTGGCCACTTCTGAGCTTCACGGAAAAAGTAAAAGAAGTGCTTGTTGACGGCACAGGCATAGCCATAGTAGGTACTATATTACTGCTTGTGGGATATGCCCTGGCGGTACACCTTCGACCGAAACTTCTGGATTTCAGGAGTATGAAGCCAATAATGTTCTATGCCGGTGCTGGAGCTACAGCAATCTGTTGCTGGGTCTTCGCTCTGGTTGCCTTCGATGCCGGTTTGTAATGAATTTGCTGATTGTCGGTGACCCACGTTCGGGCAAGACTAGATGGTGTACGGACTACATCGACTGGGTGCGAGAACAGGGCATCAGTGTTGGTGGCGTCCTTTCCCCTGAGGTCTGCGAAAGTGGAGAGCGAGTGGGATTTGATGTGACTGACCTCATTACCGGGAAGGGGATTCCCTATGCCCGCTTTTCAATTAATGATTCCTTCGGAGCAGGAGAAACGGTTGGGCCATACACCATTGACCATGATGCGATACTATTCGCCCGCAAAGCTATTCGTAGTGCCATCCATAGTGTATGCGATCTGGTGGTGATTGATGAGGTTGGCCCTTTAGAACTGCGCGGCAAAGGGCTCATGCCCGCAGTCGAATTGTGTATGTCTTCGGCCCTCAATGTTCTCATTATAGTAAGGAGTTCGCTACGGGAAGCGATTCAGAGATACTTTATTATGTCTGAGTTTGCTACTGTTGATTGCTCAACCTTGTATGACCTGGATGATAGCCTGCTTCACACTAGTTACCGGGGTATGCGACCGCGTGAATATCACAGTTAATTAGATATAGGGAGGTTCATTAGAACGCCATTCAGGGGATTTGATATGACATCGATTGTTCTCGCCGGTGGACGCAGTTCTCGCCTGGGCCGAGAAAAATCTCAGGAGATACTTGGGGGCCAGAGATTGATTGGACTAGTCATCAATCGCCTCAGTTCCCTGAGTGATGAGATCTTGATCGTGGTTTCACCGAGGCAATTGAAGTCATCCTTCTCTTTAGCTTCTAAAGTGAAAACAGTGGTCGACATTTACCCTAATAACGGCTCCTTGGGTGGCATCTATACCGGTCTCGTGTACTCGACTAGCTTTCAAAATCTGGTTGTAGCCTGCGACATGCCCTTTCTCAACCCAAAGCTGCTACGTTATATGATAAGTCAATCATCTGGTTTCGATGGTCTTATGCCCAGGATAGATGGCCACAAAGAGCCATTACATGCCATATATACTAAAAATTGCCTTCCTTCAATGGAAATGCTGCTCAACGAGGGCAATCTCAAGGTGAAAAACTTGTCCAATTCAATAAAAGTAAGGTATCTGGATAACGAAGAGATAGATATATTCGACCCTGAGCATTTAAGTTGCTTCAACATCAATACACAAATCGATTTGGAGAGAGCACGTATGTTGGCAGAACAAAAAATCACCGATAGAACCGTGATGGCTACTAGCATGAGGAAGGCTAATATATGTTTGTGAAAAGTGTTAGGGTTTATATTAAGGCTGTTGATCTGCGCCAGGCAGAACACGATGTGCTATTGCCTTTGAAATGGATAACCACACTGGATTTAGATAGGCAAGCGTGCGAGTTGGGGTATATCGCCGGGGATTTGACCCCGGCATGAAATAGCAAGAAGGGCCATCAAAGGCTCTAGAGGAGGGGAGTATGCCATTACATGGATGGGAGTTCCTTATCATAATAGTGGTCGTGTTAATCGTATTTGGGGTGGGGAAGCTGCCACAGACATTGGGCTCTCTTGGTAAGGGTGTCCGCAGCTTCCGTAAGTCAGCGGCGGGCGAGGAAGATGACAAAGAGTTGCTGGAATCTACGTCCAAGCAGGAAGAGCCTGCAAAATAAAAAGATAC
>JAAXQM010000034.1 GCA_012974295.1 Dehalococcoidales bacterium | reverse complement strand
ACCCGCGAGTGTGCGGCACATCAAAATTTCAAGGAAGCGATTGTAAAAGCTACAGATACAGGAACGACTATCACAGGGCGGAAATTCGGTCCTGCCAGGGTGCTGAAAGGCGAGTTTGCCACCAATATGTTGGAGTTGGAGAGCAGGGATGCAACGCCCGAGGAGCTTCTCGTTTTTATAGGTATTGCCAGGTCCCGGACGGGAGAATTGGACGGGGATTTGGTAGAGGGAGAGGCCTATTGCGGTGCGATAGCGGGGATGATCAATGAGATTACGAGCGCCGGCGATGTGGTACGAAATATTGTGGAGAGCTACTCCGGTGTAGTAGCTGGCCTGAAATAAATCGCCGAGCTAAAAGGGGGAACAGGTGAAGAAGACAAGGATCTGCGAGCTTCTAGGTATTAAGTATCCAATAATTCAAGGGGGGATGAGCCTGATTGCCAGCGCTGAGCTGGCGGCTGCCGTTTCCAATGCTGGCGGGCTGGGGATTATAAGCCCCAATGGCAGTGAACCCGATTGGGGAAAGGTCGCCGAGAACCTCAGGAGCCAGATTAGGAAGGGGAAAAGCCTGACTGATAAGCCCTTTGGGGTGAATTTCCCCATACATGTATTAGGGCAGGATAGAAGCCTTCTCGACATCGCCATTGAGGAGGGTGTCCCGGTAGTTACTACGGGGGCGGGAAGCCCGGCTCTTCATACCAGCTATCTACAGGAGCATGGCGTCAGGGTTCTCCATTTGGTGGCCTCAGTAAAACATGCAAAGGGGGCTGAGAAAAGTGGTGTGGATGCTGTAATCGCTGAGGGATACGAATCGGGCGGGATAAATGGCCCGGATGAGCT
Organism: Dehalococcoidales bacterium; assembly: GCA_012974295.1. Classification (GTDB taxonomy): domain Bacteria; phylum Chloroflexota; class Dehalococcoidia; order E44-bin15; family E44-bin15; genus JAAXQM01. Next base: position 5,118 of record JAAXQM010000034.1, on the reverse strand, counting down.
TACTACTTTTGTCCTCGTCCCTCAGGTAGTGGATGCTGTGAGCATCCCGGTGATTGCCGCCGGGGGCATTTGTGATGCCCGCGGCCTGGTTGCTGCCCTCGCTCTGGGGGCGGAGGGGGTGCAGATGGGGACTGTATTCATCACCACCAATGAATGCATTGCTGATCAGGACTACAAAGACGCCATCGTGGCTGCTAACGATACAGCTACAATAATTACGGGGCGTGGATCATTGCCAATAAGGGGCTTGAAAAGCGAGTTAATAACGCAGGGTCAACGGACAGCAGAGGCGGATATCGCTCCCAGACAGATGATATGTGGTGCGGTGGCGGGGATGATCAATGAGATTGTGAGCGCCGGTGATGTGGTAAGAAACATTGTCCAGGGGTATGACAGGATCGTAGCTGGGTTGTAGGTTTTACACTTCCCACACTATTTCGCTCTCCCTACTCCTCCGATTCGCTCTCTCTGATAAGCCTCTCGCCATATTCCAGTAGCAATTTATGGTCCACATCCGGCTTTTTTACCTTAAGATATTCTTCGAGTGCCTCCAGTGGCGTGATTTTCTCAGCAGACCATCCTACCATGCGCGGAAGGCGTTCCCGCGCAACATCGCGGGAAATGGCGGCGATGAAGTGGGCATCCTTCAAAGCCCTGCGAATCTCCCCATCATTGAGCAGCCCGGCGAGCCGCTCGGAGATCGCTACCTGGACCCGTACGACAGCATCGGCTACATCGTGGCGGGCAATTGCATCTAACACTGCCAGTGTTGGATCGGTCTCCTGCACACCAATATTTACCTTGATAGTGAGGAAACGCCGTGCCTTTACTGGATGGAACCCAAAGGATACCTGTCTTTCCCGCTCTCCAGTTGAAATCTCAATAACAAAGAACCCTTTTTCATCCTCTTCCTCGCTGAAGTCGATACGCTGGAGACTGCCGGGATACACAGCGGGGGAGGTGAGGTTCTTTGTCTCTTCACGGCTCAGCAGAGCGCTCCTCCTCGCCCACGGCAAGGCGACTACCTGTAGAGGCCCCGCTTTAGTCTCTATTCGATAGGTACCGGGTTTGCTGGCTACGGTTACATTCTTTATCGAAAGGGTATGAAAAATCTCCATCGTAGTAGCGCGACCCATAGCGTTAGGCAGGTCGTGGTTGCCGGTGAGGAGGAAGATTGGGGTGCCAGCCGATGACAGCTCCCAGATGCGGCGGGCGAACTCACGCTGATGGGTCTGAGATGGATCGCGGCTTTTATAGGCATCGCCGCAGAAGAGAACTAGGTCAACATCATTGTTCAGTGCGTATGCCACTACCTCATCTAGAGTAGCGAGGAAATCGTGGAAACGCCACGAGAGCCCTGTATCGGGGTTATTGCCTCCGCTATAGTTCTCCACCCCCAGATGCAGGTCGGAGAAATGAAGTATTCTCATCGGATTACGACCCCGAGAGCTTTAACCGCTCCACAATCTGATCCCGATCCAGCCCGGTAATGGCGATGACCTTTCTTTTGCTTGTAAGCCCACTCCTTATGTTTATGCTGCTCTTGCTCACTCCGATGAGCTGGCTCAAGAACAGCACCAGTTCTTTGTTGGCCTTTCCCTTCACCGGCGGTGCAGCGACCTTGACGTGTAAAATACCGTCCTCAAACCCCAGCACTTCGTTTCGCCGAGCATTAGGCTGTACCTGAATGTTGATATTTTCTTGACGTTCAAACAATTTTGAATCTACCGTATAGCAAATAGCAAAGCCTTAATCGCAATTCTTGCCAATCGCTCTTGGGGGAAAACCGGTGTACATATTACGAACGGCTATCAATTCGATAGCCGTTCTCTAATCAACGGTCAGCTTTTCAGCGTGCTGCTCTCTATTTTACAGAGGCTGAGGTTTTATCGCGGACAAAGTTAACGATTTCATCAAGGGGTGTTCCTGGAATAAAGATACCCGCAACTCCCATTTCCTTAAGCGCATCGAAATCATCCTCATAGATAATCCCGCCAAGGATTAGCAGTACATCTCCCTTACCCCGCTCTTTTAGACCCTTGATAATGGCTGGAATAGTCAGCATGTAGTTTGCTGTAAGGCTGCTCATTCCCACAACATCGACATCCTCTTGAAGCGCCGCCGCAGCGATCTCCGCCGGAGTCATGTTGCCACCATAGATTACCTCAAAGCCGGCATCTCGTAGAGCATTGCTGACTACAATCAACCCGGCCCAGTGCCCCTCCAGCCCCGCCTTAACCATTAAGATCTTTACTTTACGTGTATCCATATCGTAGTCCTCGTTTATATCCCAATCGGATAGGGCCATTCCCCATAGGCATCGAGTTGTGCCTTCATTACCTCTCCAAAGGTAGCACCTGCTTTGACTGCTTCAAAGGTATACGGGTAAACATTCTTATCACTATTACAGGCGTCTACCAGTCTCTTCATCGCCTCGGCATGTTTCGCTTTATCGCGCTTCTCCCTGAACTTCTTGAGCTTATCAGTTTGGATTTTCTGTGAGCCAGCCGGGTCTGGCTTGAAAATAGGCACCTTATAGGGTTCCTTTTCGGAACGGAAGATATTCATACCAACGACAGGGATCTCACCGGAATCTATCTTTTTTTGTCGCTCAATTGGTTTTTCCCTGAGAAGCCTGTGGTACCATCCGTCCTGCATAGCCTGTGCCATCCCACCCATATCTTCGATCATCTTGATATAATCCCAGGTACGCTCCTCCAGTTCGTTGGTCAGCGACTCAAGGTAATAGGAACCACCTAGAGGGTCTATGGTGTTTGTTACATTGGTCTCAAGGGCGGCGATCTGCTCCGTCCTGATAGCCAGCAGCATAGATTGGTCTGATGGCAGGCATACTGCCTCATCGTATCCATTGGCATGTATTGACTGCGCCCCGCCGAGAACGGCAGCAAGCGTCTGATAGGCAATGCGAACGAGGTTGTTATACGGCTCCTGGGCAGTATGGGTGGAGCCCGAAGACTGGACGTGAACGCGGAACTTGGCACAGTTAGGATCCTTTACACCGTACCTATCGGTAACGATCTTGTACCAGATACGCCGTGCCGCCCTTAGCTTGGCTATCTCCTCGAAGAAGTCATTATGAGCCGCTGTATTAAAGGAGAAACGCCTCACAAAGCGGTCCAAGGGTACTCTCCCCCGCCGTTTCCCTTCCTCGACGAAATCAATAGCCGAGGCGAATAGCAGGCCTAGCTCTTCATATGCATTAAGCCCGAGATCGCGTGGGTTGTACGAATCATGACTTATTGGATTCCACTTGGGGGCTACCTCGCTGCACCACTCGATGAAATCTACTCCGTATCTCAGGTATCCTTTAGGTGTTGGCTGGCGGGGGATGTTCAAACAAGCCCAACTCAGCATACAGCCGGCGGTGGTGCCTCTAATTTGCTGCAGGTCTATTCCCCTCTTCTCAGCCATGGCAAAATACATGGCGGTTATAGGTCCCCTCTCTGCCAGATAAGTCGACACACGGTCTATAGGAAGACCCTCGAAGGCCACCTCCACATCTTCAATAGTATTCAATGGTAGTCCGGAGTGGCCGATCTCATTTTCGACAATAGGGTCATCAGCATCGACCCCAACGGCGGTGGTGATGTCCGGAGCCACCGAGAAACCGGTCTGTCCCATCGCGTATTCTTCGCGGTAGAGCTTATTGGACTCCTCGGGGGTATTGAACCCGCTGAGTCGCCTGATGGTCCATACCTGCCCGCGATACATTGAGGGATAGGGGCCTCGAGTGAAGGGAGGTTTCCCGGCAATGCCGAGGTCTTTGTCGTAGTCGAGGTCTTGTATATCCTCCGGGGTGTAGATATCTTTTACCGGCATCCCTGATGCTGTATAAAGCTGCTCCGTTTGCATTATATAGCCTCCTTTGAAATCCTATCGAACCAGCACGTGGAGCTAATTCTCATGCCACCTTTCTTTCTTAACCCGTTCCACGATATGATCGATTATCTCCTCATTTGGTGTGCCGGGACCATAAAGTCCGGAAACCCCGGCCTCCCTAAGTTTCGGCATGGCCTTTTTAGAAATGATGCCTCCGCCTACCACACATATATCGGAGCCTCTATCTTTAAGCATGTTGGCTACTTCGATATAATATTTCTCTTGTGACCACGCTAGGGAACTGAGGCATGCCACATCTACGTCTTCTGCAATTGCAGCATTCACGATCATATCCGAGGTCTGATACCTGCCTGTATAGATCACCTCCATACCGGCGTTCCTGAGTATCTGGCATATAACCTCGGCACCCCGGTAATGAGAATCGGTACCGGGTTTGGCTACTAGAACGCGTATTTTTCTTTCCGATTTATCCACTTTTACCTCCGATAGTATAAGAGTGATGAATGACTAGTTTAGGAAATCCGGCCGCTTGATCATATCCACCGTATCGTAGCTGTATCCGAATCCCTCGCGGATCATACCCAATATCTCCGATCGGGTGGCATCGGCCTTGAAGCATTCGACGATGTGGTACATCAGGTTCTCTTTGGTCTTGACCTTATCCCTGAGCGTAAGCAGGGCCTCGCGGGTCTTCTTGATGTCGCGGTCTCCCTTGTATGCTGTAATCTCGGCTAAAAGGTCGGACTGAACCTTATCCATATTATCGAACTCGTACTCTACGATATCGGGGTCCTTGTCTTCCGATTGCCGGAAGAAGTTCACGCCCACCTGCGGCAGGGAGCCATCAGCCAAAGCCGCCATCCTTTCCTCGCGAGCATTGTTGACCAACTGCTTTAACCATCCGCTTCCTGATACCTTCCAAATGCCGCCCTTATCCTCTATTTCTTTCATCAGCTTGGTGGCTTCCTCTTCCAGCTGGTTAGTGAGCCACTCCACATAATATGAGCCGCCGAGGGGGTCTGCAGTAAGGCCGACGCCGGTCTCCTGGCCGATGATGTGGTTGAGTGCCAGCGTTATCATCGAGGACTCCTCGGAGGGGATGCAGAAGGCTTCATCGTGGCGAGCGTAGTCTACTGCGGAGGCTCCGCCGAGCACAGCGGCCAGCGCCTGGAAGCCGATGCGGGCGATATTATTCAGCGGTTGCTGGCGGGTTATGGTCTGCCCCGGCGTCCTCACAGCTATGCGCAGGCGACAAAG
>JAAXQM010000263.1 GCA_012974295.1 Dehalococcoidales bacterium | reverse complement strand
TCCTTGGAGCAGATACCACACCCTTTACAATAGTCAAGATCGATACCGGCGACCGCTCCGTCCCTTATCCGGATTGAGCCGTCAGGGCAGTAAATCCAGCAGACCTTGCAATTAACACATTTCTGCCAATCCCAGATAGGACGAAAAGAACGCCAGCCCCCGGTATGATATTGCTCGGAGTTACCGGCGTCGGTAATTACCCCACCGATAGGGATCTCTCTCCAGCTCTTGGCCCTTGAAATGTCGGATACAGAAATTTTATTGACAGGTTCACGCTTCATTGCTATGCCTGTGTAACCTCATTATAGGCTCGCTCGAAGGCCTCGATATTGGCCTTGGCCATTTCTTTATTCCCCTTTGTCTCTAAACGCTTTCTGATCTCTTCCTGGACAACTTTCTTGCTTACTACCTCCACAGCCTTGAGCAGGGCGCCGATCATGGTGGTATTGGGGATATTCCGTCCTATGGTATCCAGGGCAATACGAGTAGCATCGACGGTGAATACCTTCCCTGCATCAAATCCCAGCTTGCTCCTCAGTTCCGCCGGTGACAGGGGGGTATTGACCACCAGAACGCCTTCTTCCTTCAACCCATCGGTAAAATCGACGATCCCTATCAATGTAGGGTCAAGCACCACGACAGCATCGGGCTGGGTTATCTGACAGTGCTGTCTGATAGGAGAGGAACCAATCCTGGTATAAGCCCTGATTGGTGCCCCCATGCGCTCGGGGCCATAATCGGGAAAGGCCTGAAAATACTTTCCTTCTTCAAGGGCAGCTTCGGCAAGGATTTCGCTGGCGGTAACAGCTCCCTGTCCACCGCGACCATGCCATCGAATCTCAGCCATTTCATCCATACGATACTCTTCTAGCCAACATCAGAGAGAACGCCATAGCTCTGAATGCTGGCGGTGCTAGCAGCAACATCAATTCTGATATGTCTCATACTACGTTACAATAAAACTTCGTAGAAAACCATGATAATGGTTCCAATATGAATAACCCCGGACCCTCTCCCTGGCTGGGCGCTCAGTCCCCTTCCCCGTACAACTATCTGGGCATAGCGCCCCTGGAGCGACTCGAACGCTCGCCCCCAGCTCCGGAGGCTGGTGCTCTATCCGCTGAGCTACAGGGGCTACCTATATCATACTTCGTATACCGTACTTGTGACAAGGTGTGGCTACGTTACCGCCGTCGCTCTCTTGAAGAAGGGCTTCAGCAACGCCGGGGTAATTAGCGTGGTAAAGAGGCTTACGGCTACTGCAGCGCCAAACAGCTCACTTGCCATGTCTCCGGTTCCTAACGCCCCCGGGATCAGAAGGGCTACACCAGCGACGATCAATCCGACTTCACCGCGGGGTACCATACCCACACCCACGATCATCGCCTCGTTATTAGATAGTTTCCCCAAAAACCTGGCGGGCAGATAGCAACCGACAATCTTACCCACTGTAGCCAATACGATCAGGATAAAGGCGATCAAGGCTGCCGATACCATGAGAGGCATATCGACCTGCATTCCCAGGAAGCAGAAGAAGAACGGGGCCAGGAACAGCATAATGGGCCTGGTCTTCTCGATTATCTCCTCTTTCTCACCACATGCGGCGAACATCAGCCCTGCCACGTATGCCCCCACCACCGGGTGTAAGTCGGCCAGTGTAACCAGATAGGCAATAAGTATACCGACGAGAAGGGCCACGATGGGCATGGTGCCCGACCGCTTGAACGGATTCAGAAGTATCTTCGATATATATTTATGAAACTTGACCCCAATCATGAGCAGGGCAAACCAAACGGCAAATCCGATAAATGTAATGCGAGCAATGTGTAAAGCTTCAACTGAACCAGTGCTCGCCATCGAGGCTATAATGGAAAGAATGATAATGCCAATAATATCATCGATAACTGCGGCCACCAGTATGGTTGTCCCCGCCCGCGTATTAAGCCTCCCCATATCCATCAATATCCGCACCGTTATCCCGATGCTGGTGGCAACCAGCACTGCCCCCATAAAGAGCCACGCAGTTGAGGGGCCGTCGGGGTAAAAAAGTCTCGTGATAAAATAACCAAAGGCAAAGGGCAGAATTACCCCACCCACCGCAACCAGTACTCCGGTTTTCCCCTGCTTCACGAAATCTCTTACATTAGTCTCAACACCGGCCACGAACAGCAGAATAACGACGGCTATCGAGGATATGATCTCCATAATATGTAAGTCAGAGATTTCCTCCCCTGTCAAAACAAACCAGCCACTGATTGAAGCGAAGTTGAGGATTATAGGATCATTTCCGAATATCAGTCCGCCTAAAGCGAAGGGGGAGATAATGATACCCGCCACGAGTTCTCCGAGAACAGCAGGCTGCTTGAGGTAGCGTTCCGTAAATTCGCCGCCAAGCCTGGCGGCGATTAGAATCAGAGCGAAGGCCAATATGAACTTGAAATAAATCTCAATTTCCATTATCTACTCTCTATCTGCAGAACCTTTCCAGACAGAATGGGAAATTATGCCCAGAAAATTTATTTCGCCAACTACCTTGTTATCTTTGTCGACTACTGGAACCTCATAGAGGTTACTACCGAGCATAAGGTCTATCGCCATTTGCACTTCATCATCAGGTTTTACGCTGATCGGAGCGCTCATAATATCGCGCGCATGGTCTGAGGTCAGCAGGTGCAGCGCCTCCCTTCCCGAAAAGAAGGGGTGACTGACATTTCCATACTCGCCCACTTCTGCTGCCTTCAACAATTCCTTGGGGGTGATCATACCTATGAGCTTGTTCTCCTTATCTACGACACAGACAAGCAATGTTTCACAATCTTTGGTAACTTTATTCGCGACCTCGAAAATCTCCTCATCCTCACTCACTGTAACGGATTTATCGATCATAAGTTCATGTACTTTTTTCGTCATTTCCAACCCTCCCCCAAAAAAATAAATCCGAAATTCGATTACTTAGGATACTATAAAAGTGGGAACTAAGGCAAGCCCTTTTTCAACTCCAGGGCGCGATGAAGAGTGCGTAGGCCCCCCCCAGGTAGACAATTACTAAAGCCACAGTATACCAGCTTATACTACGCAGCACCTTTCGCTTGGGACGAACGATAAGGCCGGCAATGACAATTAGGGTCATAAGGATGGCGATCGCAGCGCTGAAAATATGACCCGGTGATACTGTGGAAAATATTGAACCGCTTGTGTAGAAAAGGTCATCACCAGCAATAACGATACCCATATTAAACATATTGCTGCCAAGCATATTGGCGATTGCCATATCCCTGGCGCCGATCCGCAACGCGGCGATGCTAACTACGAGCTCAGGCAGGGAGGTGGTGGCAGCAAGGAAAAGGCTGCCGACGAAGGTGGTATCCCAACCGGTTCCGGCGGCGATATCATCACCGATAAGCGCCAGCCATGTTCCTGCTCCTATTATACCCAGCGCCGAGATTGTAAAGACTGTGTAGATCCGCCGTGACGAAATATGCTTGTACTGTAGTTGTGTTGGCTCTACTGTACGAATGCGTTTAGAGCGAAAAATTCTCCGCGAACCCCAGATATACAACAGGACGAGAACTATACTGTATAGGCTTACCCAGCCTATCGCTCCATCCCATACGTTGCTACCGAGAATGATGCTACCCCCGGCAACGGCGATAAGCAGTATACCCATGGCTGCTAATGGTAATTGCTCACGACTCGCTGTACTTAGTAGGGGTCCGGAGCGGTACATTACATCCATCAGGCCGATGAGTATGAGGTTGAATAGGTTGGAACCAAAGACAGCTCCCAAAGCTAAATTAGCGCCCTCCACTCCACCAACGAACGACACAGCGCCAATACCGGTAATCAGCTCGGGCAAAGATGTAATCGCAGCCAGGAGTAAAAGCCCGACCCACAGCCCGCTGAGACCCGTCTTCTCGGCAATGATATCTCCGTAGCGCGAGAGTCTCGATCCGAAGAAGAGGATCAACAGGACACATATAGAGAATTGGATCCAAATTATAAGCAAGCTTCGTTTCCCTAACCGATAACTTCGAGCGATTATAGCATAGCTTTGAGCGGATTCACAAACGAGAGCCGATCTTGATTATATGAGACCGTTGAAAAAGAGGTGCAGGATACTTCCTGCCGGGAGTCTGGGGGTGTCCCCCAGCTTTAGAAGTCCCCCAAGATTGGGGGATATAGGGGGTTGATTGAGA
>JAAXQM010000169.1 GCA_012974295.1 Dehalococcoidales bacterium | reverse complement strand
ATCTTTATACCACTAGCGGGCGTTTCGTTCATTTCACTTATAACATGGTGCATTCTATTCTACAACTGGGCTGGGCTGGACTGGCTATTATACCTCGGATGGGCTGTCTTCGCTGTCGGCATAGTTATAATCGTAATGAACCGCGTTGCTCTTAAGAGAAGGGGTAGGGCGCCGAATGGGGGGGCCTGGCTTCGAACTACAGTAGTGGTTGACAGCGGAATCTATGCCGTCGTGCGGCATCCCATGTATCTTGGTCTCATACTGGTTCTCCTTGCAACAATTCTCATTTCCCAACACTGGATAACCACACTTTTTAGCGTTCCCTGGATCCTGTTGCTCTGCAATGCTGTCCGTGGGGAAGATAAACGTAATATTGAAAAGTTTGGCGATGACTACAAGCGCTATATGCAATCTGTACCGCGTATGAATCTCCCGGTGGGGTTGATAAGACTACTGCGGTGCAAAACGAGGGGGTGATCAGATGGGTTGGTTCTTACTGGCGCTGGCTATTGTCTTGGAGGTCTCTGGCACCACATGCATGAAGTTTTCAGACGGCTTTAAAGAGCTCATACCATCCGTACTGGTATTCGTTTTCTGTGGTCTTTCATTCACCGCGTTTGTATACGCCCTCAAAACAATCGATCTGAGTATTAGCTATGCGATATGGGCTGGCCTGGGGCTAGCTTTAATAACTGCTATAGGTATATTATATTTCAAAGAACCGGCGACTATTTAAAAGATGGCATTTATTGTGCTCATACTTATCGGTGTGATCGGCTTGAGCTTGAGCGCAGTCAGGGGATAAATGGGGAGAATAGATTCACCTCCTAAAATCGGTGAAGTAATAGAAGCATCGACCAGTGAGTTCACGGCACAGTGCTACGAGCTGCATCAGCCTCCCCCGTTTGGCAGTCTGGTAAAGACAAGGGAAGGGGATGTTGAGATTTACGGCGTGGTCTTAAGGGCTGCCACCACCAGCATTGAGCCGGGGCGACGCCCCATCGCACGGGGAAGAGATGAGGAAGAGGAGGAGGGTATCTACCGCGCCAGCCCCCAACTGGAAAAGCTGCTTCGCACCGATTTTACTGCCCTGGTGGTGGGGCATAACGCGGGTAGGGGAGGCGTTGAGACGGAAAATGATGAAAAACTTCACCATTACCTGCCACCACGGCCGGCACGAATCCACAGCTTTGTGTACCTGTGTGACCTGAAGGAGTCTGCGCGATTCAGTCAATCGCTGGATTTCCTGAGCATCCTTGTAGGTGCTGGGGGGCAAGCGGACGAGCTTATCGCTGCCTCGCTCCGTTATGCCGCTGCAGCGCATCAGGAACCCAGGGATTTCCTCACCCGGGCGGGCAGGGAGGTAGCGGTGCTCCTCGGCGGCGAGACAAACAGGCTGACTACAATCCTGAGGAGGATAAAGTGGTAAACAGGCTGTCTGTTATTCTCGGAAGGACGAAAAGGTGATGGAGGAGAGGAGATTGGGCATCGTCGTCTCGGGCTCGCTGACCAGGGGTGTAGAGGTCAGGCTTGATAGTGCTATCTCGGTTGAAGATATAGCTGTTGGTCGCTACGTAACCATAGAGGGTGAAAAACGGCGCTTTTTCGGTATGATCACCGATGTCACTCTGGATGCCAGCGACCCCGGGCTTATGACCACACCCCCCGATGTCTCCGACCCCTTTATCGTTGAGGTTCTGTGCGGGACCAGCATATTCGGCAGGCTCCATGTGCTGCCCTCGCTCACCCTCGGTAGCGACGCTATGAGCCTCCTTGAGGGCCCCCAGCCGGTGAAGACCGTCCCCACTCATTTCTCTGTTGTACGCGAGTCCAGCGAGGAAGATGTGGCGCGGGTATTCGGGCAGGTAGAGGAAAAGCAATTCTATATCGGTACCCCGCTCGATATGGAGACCAAGGTTCGCCTTAACCCGGAGGAGCTGGTAAAGCGCTCCAGTGGTGTCTTCGGCAAGAGCGGTACGGGTAAGACCTTTCTGGCAAGGCTCATCCTCATCGGGATAATACAGGAGGGAGCGGCGGTCAATCTGGTCTTTGATATGCACAGCGAGTACGGCTGGGAGGGCACCAGCGAGGATAATCGTAAGGTGAAGGCGCTGAAACAGCTCTTCCCTTCGAAGGTGGCAGTGTTCGCCCTCGATGAGGAGAGTGCCCGAAGGCGCAAGGTCTCCACCGATTTCATAGTGGAGATCGGCTATGGCGAGATCGAGCCTGAGGACATTACCATGCTCAGGGAGACACTTGGTCTCACTGAGGCTGCGGTGCAGGCTACCTATCGTCTCGCCCGCAGGTTTGGCGAGCGAAAATGGCTGGAGAGCTTCCTTGCCATCGAGGGTAGGGAAGAGCTCGGCGAACTGGCACAGAGCCTGGGGGAGCATGAGGCAACCATTGCGGCGCTCCACCGGCGCCTGGACAGTTTAAAAAGGCTTCGCTTCCTCGTGCCCCAGGCCAGAGATAATACTATCCAGCGCATCCTGGAGTATCTCGACCGGGGGATGAACGTCGTCCTTGAGTTTGGCCGCTACACGGATTATACGGCCTATATCTTGGTGGCAAACCTTCTCACCCGGCGCATTCACGCCCAGTATAGAGAGCGGATGGAGCAGGCGATGGGGGAGGACATCACTAAACCCCGGCCGTTGGTCATAACCATTGAGGAGGCGCACAGGTTCCTCAGCCAGGAGCTTGCCGGGCAGACTATATTCGGCACCATTGCCCGCGAGATGAGGAAGTATAATGTCACCCTGCTGGTGATCGACCAGCGCCCCAGCGGCATCGATGAGGAAGTGATGAGCCAGATCGGCACCAAGATAACCTGCCTGCTGGATAACGAGCGGGACATCGATAGCGTGCTCACCGGGGTATCGGGCAAGAGCGAGCTTAAGGCGGTGCTGGCAAAGCTGGATAGCAAGCAGCAGGCTCTTATCTTCGGCCATGCTGTACCCATGCCGGTGGTGGTGAGGACGAGGGAATACGGCTCACCCCAGTCCTATAAGGAGCTTGGCTTTCGGGAAGCGCTGGAGCTGAAGAAGCAGGCGGAGGACGAAGCAAAGGATCTATGGGGGTAATGAAAAAGGCGGTAGAGAAATGTCAACGCAAAGAATAGTAAAAATCGTGGTCTTTGGCGCTCTGCTTGCGGGTGCCGGGGGCTTTTTCGGGCTCGTCCTGAGATGGGCCGATAACGGGTGGGAGTACCTGATGCCACCTACATGGGATGCCTTCTACCTGGGCGTCTGGTTCATTGGGGCAGTGCTAGCCGTGGCCGTGACCGGCGGTCTCGTCGCCGTTCTCCTGCGACCTTTCTGGGTGGCGGCCGTCGCCTTTGCCGTATCCGCCCTGGCTATGTTTTTCACCTGGGATATATCGATGATAGGTATCATTGTGGCAGTGATCTACCTGCTGATGGGACTGCTCTATGTGTTAGCAGTGAGAGGCGAGATCGAAAACCGTATCAAATTTTCAGTGTGGCATTTAATGCGTCCCCAGATTATCTTGCTGTTGCTGCTTACGGCGTTCGCATGTACCAGCATCTATTTTGGATATGCGGAGGAGATCGATAGAAATGGCTTTTCTATGTCGGAGGAGACCATCGACTGGGTTGTAGAGGTAGCGGATGAGCATATTATAGATAGGATCCTGCCTGAGGGAACATTAAACAATAGGGAAAGGCAGGATGCTGTGGACGAATTACGGGACTATCTTGAGAACGATGTGAAGAGCGATATGGAGCCCTATGAGGACTATACACCGGTAGGGCTCGCGGCCATTGTCTTCGGGATTATGACGCCCATAACGTTGTTACTTTCCTGGATATCGATCTTGATCCTTTCGCTCGTCTTTATTCTCCTTATTCGTTTCGGGGCGGTGAAAAAGTCGGCTAAAGCGGTCGAGGTAATCAGATTGAGCATTGAATAGAGGGTAGGGCGTGACTGTTGAGAGCAACCTGAAGCGCTATCCTCTGATCCGGGAGATTGAAACCTCGCTAAATGCCCCTGAAGCCTTCGAGTTTTTAAAGGGGCGTCCTTTCAGCTTTTTCCTCGATAGCGGAATGGACCAAGACAGGCTGGGGCGTTACTCTTTTATGGGGAGCGACCCGTTTCTCATTCTGAAAAGCCGCGGTGAAGAGATTACCCTTCTTCACGGCGATCGGCAAGAAACGGTGATCGGGAACCCCTTTGATATACTGGGGCAGATACTTGATAAATATGCCCTCCACCCTTTACCTGAACCCATTCCTTTTATCGGCGGTGCAGTAGGCTACCTCAGCTATGACCT
>JAAXQM010000256.1 GCA_012974295.1 Dehalococcoidales bacterium | reverse complement strand
AGATCCCTGATATAGTTAACATAACTCTTGTCGAACTCTTTCTCGCCCACGAGCTTTAACACGGTGGGCTGAATACCAACGTCGCTGACAACTATAGATGCGTCGAAGTCTCCCTTTGCTGTGGCTATTCCAGTGACGCGGCCGTTGGAAACGTTTATTTTCTCCACCCGGGCACCCATTTTTATCTCACCGCCGTTGGCCTTAATATAATCAGCAATGACCCCGAGCATACGACCAAAACCGCCTTTATAGTAGCCACCGCCTCCTGCGGTGGCTATATGCTGCATAATCGCTCCCTGCTCGGAGGCGGCTACCAGGTCGATAGGTTCGGCCAGGGAACCGTTAGCGTGCATACAGAAGAAGCTGTACAAGCCCCATGGCACCTTCCGCTGAGCAAGCCATTCGTCGAACGTTATATCATCCATGGCATCGAGCTGCTCTGGGGTGAGGAAGGCAAGCTCGGCTAGTGTTGGGATGGCTTCCTCTCCCTCCTTATCGTCCAGCCCCCACAGGTCAAAGAGGGGTTTGGGGTCCTGCGAGGTCTGCGACATCACCACGGTCTTATACTTGTCTGCTGACTTGTGCCGGTATGACATAGAGACCCGTTCACAGGGGATAGCGCCCAACTGATCCTCGATACCCAACTCAGCGTACAGCTGCGGGAAAGCCGATCCCGTCATCGGAACCTGAAGCTTGGGTTCCAGGTCGTACTGGAAACCATTATGCCCCATGGTTATCGCCTTGCCGCCGGGTATCGTATTCTTATCTACCAGCAGTGTTTTCAGCCCCCACTTGCACAGGAGGGCAGCGCAAGCCAGGCCTCCCGGCCCCGCACCGACTACAATGACGTCGTATTTAGGATTCGCCATATTGCTCCTACTGTTGAACAGTTGGGATTCGCGTTACTTGGGATTCGCCTTGCCTTCATCCTCCCACTTTTTCATTAGCCAGTTGAACTGCTGGAACAGGGATTCCGGCTCCTCTTTACCGGGCTCCTGCCACGGGCCCGGCAGGTTCATATCCTTGGCGATAATCTTATAACAGTTGTATGACTCAGTAGCGCCCGAATTGGATCCCAGGTGCCAAGCAGCACCGGTGGCGTACAGGTTCTTTATCGGGGTGCGGTGGTTTGCCAGCTCTGGGGTCGGCCGCTTTTCCTCACACTGATGCGGTACCCGGTCGAGGACACCGATACTCGAGTTGGGTGCCAGGTTCTTCATCCGCAGGCAGTCGTACGGGCTATTTGAATCAACGCCGATTATATTGTCCCAGTTCATATTGGGGGCGTGTCGCTGCCACACAGTGATGAGGTCCTCAGCATACTTTTTCTTTATCTCCAGCCACTCCCTCTCGGTGTGAGCACTGGCCGGTGGCCCCAACTGCTCGTTGTTTGCCGTGTGGAATCCGGGCGGTGCGTACGATGGATCGGGAATACTGTGGCACCATACTGTAGGGCAGAAATCTTCCAATGGTGGGAATTTCCCCAGCCTGGACCAGTAGCATTCACGTGCAACGTGCATGGGATCGTTATCCTCTGCGATCCCCATCCAGAATGCATCATGTATATCGGGATTGAATGCTTCAGCATCATATTTTGGAGCGTCATGCAGGGCGAAGGTATACCACATAAGGCAGCCGAAGTCGGTCTCCAGGAGCTCGATGCGCCGCGTCAGCACGTCGTCGAGATACTCTCTGCCGATAAGGTCGAAGCAGAGCTGCTCCGGGTTCAATGTGCTTATCACCATCTTGTTGGCCTTGATCTCGCTGCCATCGGTGAGGCGTATACCTTTGGCTTCGCCATTCTCGATGATTGCTTTTTCAACTTCCGCTCCGAGGAAGAACTTTGCCCCGTCGCGTACTAGTATCTTATGGGCGGCATGGGCTATCTGGTGCGTTCCTCCTCTAACGAATGCCATGGATGGCATCATGGAGGCATAACCGAATGTCCAGGCACCGGCCCCTGTTTGGTTGACGTCCATTGTTGAGGAGAGGACAAATCGCAGGTTTATGTATTGTAGCTCCTTACTTTCCCAGCATTCCTGAGCGTTGTGAACGTGGGTGGCTGACATCAGTAGGGAATCCGGGTTTATACCGGGCCCGCATTCCACCAGCCCCGGATACACCGCCAGCTGTCGCATTCCGATGTCGGGGTCGGTAGCGCGGATCTCAGCCGGGTTGTACATCATGTCCATCTGCACGTGCTGCATCTCACGGCCGATCCACAACTTCCTCATCTTAAGCCACTTCTCGGCGTCCTTCTCAGAGAAGCGGGCGATCTCCTTGGCCGTGCGCGTCTGATCCATATCGTATTTTTCGCTGTATATTCCCAGGCAGGTCTGATTATTTCTGAAGATGCCGCCAGCGCCACAAACGTGCTGCTCCAGCTGACCTCCATATTCCCAGAACTCGGGGAAATCGCGCCACAGGGGCAGGTAGTAGAATGGCAATTGAATTGTGGCATGCGTATTGCCTCGAAAGCCCGGGGCCGCTATTTCCTCGGTGGCCAGGCAGCCGCCGATCTCGTGACGCCGCTCAAATATACCAATGCTCATGCCAGCATATTTCTGCAGGTACATTGCAAGGAACAGCGCCTTGTTACCACCACCAACTATTACTACATCAAAGGTCTCGTCAGCCATACAAACCTCCTTTATTTACATCACTTCTATATACACATTTTTTGTAAGTGTATTGGTACTACGTCGCCCTGGGTACTCCACGTAATGGTCTTACCCAGGAGGAAATGGAAGGGAGCGATGCTGAGGGTATCAGCGAGAGGTGCCATTCCGGCTACGACGCAGGTTCCTCCTGTACGAACTGCACCCAGAGCCTGCACCATAACGTTCACATTACCAATGCATTCTATAGCATAATCTGCTCCACCACCCGTTATCTCCGCAACCTTTCCCTGCGGCTCATCCTTGGAGGCGTTGACCATATAATCAGCACCCAGTTCTTTAGCTTTGTTAAGTTTGCTGTCAACTGTGTCAATAGCGATGATCTTACCGGCGCCGGCTAGCTTGGCTCCCATGATAGCACTCAGTCCAACGCCGCCACAGCCGAAGATGGCTATGCTCTCGCCAGGCCTTACATCTGCTGTATTTATTGCTGCGCCAATACCTGTGCTAACTCCGCAACCGAGAACACATACCACATCAAGTGGTGCATCCTCGCGAATCTTTATTGCGGACCGCTCATGTACTACGACACTCTCAGCGAAGCAGGCAAGGCCGAAAAGGTGGTACAGGGTCTGATCACCTTTGTGTAGCCGTGTTCCTCCTCCGGGTAGTGTTGCCATCATCTGAATAGGCAGGTTCTCAACGCATAAGGTGGGTCTTCCCTCATTACAGCGGGGGCATTTCCCGCATGAGAATGCTATGTTAAGCAAGACATGGTCGCCCGGTTGGACGGTGGTTACGCCGGGCCCAACTTTTTCTACAATGCCTGCCCCCTCATGCCCAGGAACGAAGGGGACGGGTTGAGGCATATCACCTTTCATGAAATGGAGATCGCTGTGGCATACTCCCGAAGCCACAATTTTAACTAGGATTTCATTCTGTTGAGGGTCATCAAGGGTGACATCCTCTACCTTTAATGGGGTGTTGGTCTCATACAGTATTGCTGCCTTCATTGCTTATATCCTCCTTCTATACTTAAACTAACTCATGCTAGACTATCCAAGATGCCTTCCTTTGTAGCATTATTATTTCTCGGACAGTTTTCGCCGGTTATGGCAAATCCCGCCGGTGTAGAGGGGGTAAGGCGGAGTCTCGAATAGCTCAAGGATTGGATGATAGCACGTCATAATATCATATTCTGTAAGCATGCTTCCATCTAGCCAGGCACAACCAAGTTTACTTCAAAGACGATAGTTTTGTAAAGCACAATTTTGAGTATTGCCAATCCCTTTTAACCGAACATCCCGCCCCCGGCTCCCTTGGCATTTTCAGGATTGTACAGGACGTCTTCTTCCAGTAACTGCTTGATCTCATCGTCGGGCATTTTCAGTAAATCGTGGCATATCTCCTCGGTATGCTCGCCTAATAGGGGAGCAGGTGTGCTCTTCAAAGGAGAGGTGCCGGACATTCTAAATGGTACGCCAGGGTAAAGCCTCTTCCCCGATACGGCATGATCCAGCTCTATAATGGCACCGTCCCATTTTAGCTGTGGGTCCGCAAGAGTATCCGTAGCACGCTGAACTACACCGGCAGCGATACCGGCAGCCTGCAATGTTTCCATGACTACGTTCGTATCTAACGTGGATGTCCACTCTCCAACCTTTTTGTCAAGTTCGTCGATATTCTCAAGTCTGCCCAGTAGATCGGAAAACCTGGGGTCACTTGTCCAGGCGGGATTGCCAATAGCATTGCAGAGGCTCTGCCACTCCTCATCGGTAAACACGGCTATGGCACACCACTCATCTGTACCCTTGCAGGGGTAGCAGCCATGGGGAGCAGCGTACAGGCTTCGATTCCCCATCGGTTTTGGTATCCGCTTATTGAAAGTATAGTCCAGGTAGTACTCTCCCGCGAGGCTTGCGGCTACCTCTGTTTGAGCCATATCAATGAACTGAGCTTTGCCGGTACGGCGTCGGTAGTCGAGCGCGGCAATTGCCGCTATTACAACATGTTTGCTGGCCATATGGTCCGGGTACGGTGCGTTAGAACCCACGGGATAGGGGTCATCCGGTTGCGCCCAGATAGAGAGTACGCCGGATGCTGCTGAGAGCATCGGGCCATAGGCCTGATACTCGCTGTAGGGCCCTCCACTACCAAAACCCTGGCTGCTGATATAGATAATCTGGGGATTGAGCTTTCGCACGTTCCCATAATCAAATCCCAAACTTTTCATTACACCACCGCGGAAGTTCTCGGCCAGAATATCGGCTATCTTCACCAGTTGGCTTACTATATCCCTGCCCTTTTCTGTCTTCAAGTTTACTCCGAAGCTACGTTTGCTTCGATTTGTCTCATTAAATTGGCCTATGTTGTTGATATCCGGCCCTATAGTCCTCATGAAATCGAGGTTATCCTTTGCCTCTATCTTGATTACATCGGCTCCCAGCTCCCCGAAAATCTTACCCGCATCGGGGACTACACCTCCGGTTCCAAAACTTAATATCTTTATATTTTCCAGAGGCAGCATTGCGTCCTCCTCCTATACTATTCCGCCACCCGTAAGGGAGGCCAGGTCATCTGTGGAGAGGCCTAACTCCTGGCAATAGACCTCCTCATTGTGTTCGCCCAGGCATGGAGCGGGGCGTCTAACAGTTGCCGGTGTCTCTGTCCACTTGTAGGGCGGCCCTGGATAGTCAGCTTTGCCGGCCACTGGATGGTCAACCTCAACAAAGTATTCTCTGGCTTTGGTCTGTGGACTATTATAGAAATCCGCTATGCTTAAGATGGGAGCGATAGGGACGCCCTCTCGCCGACCCGCTTCGAAGAGCTCACGCATGGTATACTTTGTCGTGAATTCCAGCATGAGGGCATAAAGATCATCGGCGTTACCGATTCGGTACATAAAACTCCGCCACTCTTCTGTTTGAAGTACATCAGGATTATCCAGCACCCGCATCAGGGCATCCCATTGTCTTGGAGTCAGAGCAATTATCCGAATAAAACCATCCTTGCAGGGGTAAACCGGGTAGATCTGGGCTCCCATTCTATTCTCGGAGGTTGGTGGTGGCCCTCCCGGATTGAGGGCATAGGAGTAGTTTGGTATTATCCAGGGATAGAGACCTGTGCGCGATGTAACGTGCACCGATGTGTCAATGTACTGCCCCTGTCCCGTGGTGCCGCGCATATAGAGGGCGGCTACTATCGATACGCTCGCATGGACAGAAGCTGAGTCGTAAGCGGGTGATCCTGGCAGCAGGCATGGCTCTTTACCCGGGTATCCGCTGGTGATCATGATACCGCTCATGGCGAAATCAACGAGATTGGAACCCTTATATTCCTTGTAGGGGCCTGTGTGGCCGAACTCGGTAATGCTGGCCATGATAAGCCCGGGATTTATCTCACTGAGTACGGAATAGTCTAGGCCTAGCCCCGCCATATAATCCGGCGGTGAGTTGTCCACCATAACGTCGGCTGTCTTAACCAACCTTTTTAGGATATTGCTGCCCTCTACAGTGTCCAGCTTCAGCGTTACCCCGCGCTTGTTGGCATTGCGATGGAGGAAGTGCAAGCTCTTCTCGGGATGAGGCGTATCACCTGCAAAAGGTGGAATCCCGCGACCGGGGTCCCCCTCCGGCCGCTCGATCTTGATAACATCCGCACCCAGGTCTGCCAGTAGCTTGGTACAGTAAGCACCATTACTATCAGTAAGGTCCAGCACGCAGTATCCGCTTAACGCACCCTCTTGTTCCTTTGTCACTGCACTACCTCTTGATTATCCTAGGCTAGCGGTTTGAAGTATTTAATATCGAGGATGGAACCTTCGCGCTCCTTCTGGAAAACTGCCTGAACCCTCATGCCGACCCTTAACTGCTCGGGATCTACCTCGCCCAGCATATGAACAAATCCCGTGTCGGCACCATCCAGTTGAATTATGCCATATACTATTGGTGACCCCGTTGGCTGAATCGATTTCGTCTCATAGTCAGTAGCATAGGTAAGAACAGTGCCCTTATCACTGACCTCAACCCACTCGTCGAGCTGCTCGAAGCAATCTTTACAAATAGACCTGGCAGGAACATAAACGCGATTACATGTGGGGCATCTCATGCCCATAATTCTCTTCTTATCCCTCAGCTCGATTAAAAAGCGGCTCCCTACCGCACCGGCGGAAAAAGTATTCGGAATATATATCTGTCCGTGATAGAGCCAGACATCCATGCCCTCCAGCTTCTCGGTTACTGTCGCCATATCCTGACCTCCTATTCCTCAATCGTCCTGAAGTAAAGAATGTCCTGCACGCCCTGGCCGCGCTCATCATAGTCCTCTTTCCACACAGCCTGTAGCCGCATCCCTGTCTTGAGCTTCTCCTTGTCTGTCTCTTCGAGCCAGTGTCTATAAAAAACACCATTATCAAGCAGGATGACGGCGGAAGGGTAGGGGTTTGCCCACTTCTCACCGTAGTGTGGATCCCATAGGGGATAGACGAGATATGTGTACTGGTATAAAGTGCCTGTCTGGGGAAGTTCAACCCAGTCCCAGCCCATATCGATCTTGCACTTGGGGCATACCGGTGTCGGTGGCAACCAGATGTCCTTACACTGGGGGCACCGGTTACCCACCAGCTTCTTGTTTTCCTTCGCCTCTGCATATACCTTGCCCAGGTACTTGCCCGTGGACCAGTCGTAAGGCCGATGCGCATTATATTTTATACGAATATACTCGGGTCCTTTTGTTTTTTTCTTTGCGGATTCCTTTGCCATTCTATTTCCTCCTACAGAGACCTCTTGAGCAAGAACATCACCGTCCAGTTAGGCCCCCCGAGAGCTGTAGCTATGGCCGTTTTTGTATCCCTGGTGACCTGATGTTCTCCGGCATCCCCCCGGATCTGAAGCGCGGCCTCGGCCACGCGGATTACGGGGGTAGCCCCTATGGGATTGGTAGATATCACTCCCCCGGACGGATTTACCGGGAACTCCCCCTCGATCTCAGTTATTCCCTTTTCTATCAGCTTCCAGCTCTCGCCTTTTTTACAAAAGTGGAGATGCTCATAGAGATTCAGCTCCTCCCAGTTTGATGGCTCGTAAATCTCCGCCATATCGATCTGCTTCCGTACATCGGTAATGTTGTTCCTTTTGTAGATCTTTTCGCACGCGACATGCTGTGTGTATGTCTCCTTGCCGGTGGGATCACCAAATACCCCGGCACGGAACGGTTCCTGATGCACTACCTCGACATCTGCCAGCCAGACTGGTTTCTTGTGGATTTTCTTTGCCTTCTTCTCCGTAGCCAGTATTAGGGCGCAGGCGCCGCAGGATTGGGGACAGAAATCCAGCAGTCTAAGCGGCCATACCAGGTATGGCGACTGCAGCACCTCGTCTATGCTCTGCAGACCGAGCTTCAGGTGGGCATACGGGTTCCTACAGGCACCCTTGTCCGCTTTGACGCGGACCATGGCGGCATGCTCTTCCGTTCCTCCGGTTATCTCCATATAGGATAGTGCCTGTTTGGCGAACTCGCCGATGGCGCCTGTCGCTGCCCCTTTAGCCCAGACGGGGACAGCGGCGGCACTGATAGCAGCGGTGGTGTCCCCGCAGTCCTGCTTCTCAAAGCCAATTACCATGGATATGTCATATAGGCCTGAAGAAACCATGTAGAAGCCCTCAGCAACAGCAGAGGCACCGGTAGTGCCACCTGTATTTACTTTAAACCCCGGCTTACCCAGCGCTCCGATTTCAGCGGCCATCCCGTGGTCCGGTAGGAAAATGCCCTCAAAGGTTTCCATATTACCCGTGAAAACGGACTCAATGTCCCTTATGCTCAACTGTGCATCGGTCAGGGCTGATCTGACTGCCTCAGCGACCATCTCAGGCTGATTAACATCATCTCGTTTGCTTGTATGATACGTTTGTCCGATTCCTACAATCGCTACTCTATTGGCCATATCTCACCTCTAACTATATGTTACCCAGAATCATCACTGCTTGATGTTGCCCGCAGATCCCGGTATAACCATGGGCAAGAGCTACCTTAGCCCCTTTTATCTGTCTATCGCCAGCTTCACCGCGAAGCTGCAGCACTGCCTCGACCACGCGTGCCATTCCTGCCACTCCATTTGGGTTGCCTGGTAGCACCCCTCCCGAAGGATTCACCGGGAGATTGCCACCCATCTTGATTACCCTGGATTCAACCAGTTTTCCTCCCTTGCCTCGGTCACAGAAACCAAGGCCTTCGAACCAGAGGGGTTCCTGATAGGAGTATTCTGTGGATATCTCGGCGACGTCTATCTGCCTCAACGGATTAGTGATACCAGCCATACTGTAGGCCTTCTTAGCAGCTTTCGTTAGGGCATCACAATCGGCCAGGTCTCGATCTCCTAGGTAATGTGTTTCATAGCAGTTTGAGGCGCCTAAAATCCACACCGGATTCTTGGTAAGCTTCTTAGCCCTCGACTCTGTCGTCATAATCATGGCACAGGCGCCATCCGATATCGGTTTGGTATCGAGAAGCCTGATGGGGGATACCAGAATCTTCGAGCCGAGAACATCATCTACCGTGATATCCATGGGCTCCTGGGCGAGAGGGTTATTCTTTGCGTTCGCCCGGTTTCTTACCGCAACCATCGCGCACTGCTCTGCCGTTATACCATATTTGTACATGTATCTCTTGGCCTGAAGGGCAGCGGCTGAGGTAAAGTCCAGTCCCAACTGCCTCATTGAAATGGCATCGAAGGCCGCATTTTCGACCATGCTCTTATCCGTCTGGGATTCCTTGGTATGCGCTTCAACCAGGACGATATCCTGGCGTCCGGAGAGAATCTGTGCCATAGCGGCGTAGACGGCATTGATTCCATCCTCAGAAATATTGTCCTCATGTCCTAAATGTGCACCAACAACGTGCTGGATATTCATGCTGGATATGGTTCTGCCATCCCAGAAGTCCTGGGAACATGTGACGGCCGAGTCGATATCGGAGAGAGAGATACCCGTCTCCTCCAGAACTTGCTTTATCGCTTCATATGACAGTTCCTCCTCACTAACATCAGCTCTGTTGGGGTGGTATTTAGTCTGTGCAACCGATATTATTCCTACTCTTTCAGACATAGGTACTCCTTCCTTTAGTGCTGGTCCACCCAGCGCTGTGGTCCGAAGTCGGCTGTATCCTGCTCCGCAAGCAGGGTAGCGAAACCATCATCACAGTAACGTAGTGTGGATTTACGGTCCATATCCTGTACGGAGCATATAGTAGCCTTGGTCATGATTACTGCTGCCAGGCGCATGCCACCGATCTTCTGTGCAATCTCTTTGGCCTTGCCCAAATACTGATCAGGGGACCAGACCTGATTGGCGAAGCCTATGCGATGCGCTTCCTTGCCGTCGATGATATCGCCGGTGCAGCATAGCTCTATTGCTTTTGAGACACCTACCCGCCACGCCATGTTTGCTGTTCCCCCTGCACCGCCGATCCACCCCAGGTTCTTTACGTGCATGTCACTGATCTGGGCAGTCTCCGATGCCACAACCAGGTCGCAGGCTAGCGCCATTTCCGTACCACCTGCCGTGCAGACACCATCGATGGCAGCTATGGATATCTTGGGTGACCAGGTGATCTTCTCAAAGGTGGGCACCATAGCAGGTTTTGGCTGTCTAAGGGCCCAGAAATTCTTAACGCCAGACGGTTTGTTGAGGGTTACATTGGCTGGTGCTTCCTCGACGGATCCCTCGAGGACTCCGTCAGATGTAAATCCTGCCATCTCTTTAAGATCAGCTCCGGCGCAGAAACAGGGTCTCCCATCTGGCCTCGGTGAACCGGTGAAGATGAATGCCCTTATATCGTCATCGTTGTCGACTATATCCAGAGCGTGATTCAGCTCCTGCCACATCTTGATACTAAGTGCATTCAGCGACTTGGGCCTATTCAGAGTGATAACTGCAAATCCATCATCTTTTTCGTACTTAATGGTCTCATATGGCATCAAGAATTCCCTCCTTATACTTTACATGAAGATAATAATTGGTGCTCTACAATGATGCAGAGTAATAAGAACAGTCAAATTGTTCAGGACCCAATAGCCCAGTACAGGCTTGGGCAATACTAATATGCCCTTTACGGGACATAAACATGACGTTATTTAACGATCTCGCCAACAGCGGCTACTACAGATATGTCTTAGTGAACTTCTCCATCTCGGTTGTTGGTTTCCACCACTTCTTAACGCCCATGTCATCCGCTACTTTATTGGCAGCAAGGTAACCTGACCCACCAAGCACTAGCCCTCCAGGATAGCTGGAAACACCGCAAATGTAGAGTCCTTCGATAGGTGTGCTATGCCCAGAGCATTCAACATTGGGGCGGAAGGTGTTAAGCTGCGTTGGTCTGTAATCACCGTGCTTAATAGAGCCTCGGCGCATATTGGGGAAGCGTATCTCTATGTCAACGGGTGTCTCGGCATTGGTCTGTATGATATTATCCCGCGTGAAGTTTGGAGCTACCTTCTGCCATTTATCAAGGATCGCATCCTGCAGCTCAGGGGAGCGTTTCTCCCAGTCTCCCACGATATCGTATGGGGCATGCATCTGGAAGAAGGAGACCTCCCCGCCCCATGGGGCATAAACCAGGTGAGGATCCCACAGGCTCTCGCAGGTGGAATGCCCGCCGAAGTTCTTAAGGTCGATATTGCCGGCCATCACATTGGTCCAGTGTTCTAGTAGCTGGTCGGTGCCCTCGATGCCGAAGATGACCATGAACGATTCATTGACCCACGGCTCCTCTGCTATATATAGCGGCATCTCTTTTGAAGCGACGTGCAGAGTGTAGAAGCTCCACTTGTCATAGACCCATCCCTCAACCGACTCCTTCAGCGTCCCCGGCAGGTTATCGCCTCCTACCAGGTCGAGGAAAGTGGTATGTGGGTCGAGGCTGGAGATAACCGCCTTCGCTTTAAGGGTGCGGCCCTCCAGGGTCTCCACCCCGACTGCTTTGCCATTCTCCATGATTATCTTGTTTACAGCGCACATATCGAGGATTACTCCGCCGTTGGCCACGATCTCTCGTCCCATAGCGCCGGCAAACTTATGTGATCCCCCGTAGCAGTAGCACTTGTTAATGCCGCGGCACAGCAGCAGGGGAACGAAGAGGCCGGTGCCCGTTTCCATCGGGTCCAGGCCCCACATACAGCTGACGTAGAGCAACAGGGCACGGATGCGGTCGTTCTCAAAAGTTTCGGTGATGATCTCGTAGGGGCTCTTTTCGCTAAGCTCCAGCAACTCCCGTCCCACATCAGTCTTATCCAGGATGACGGACAGGTCCATGGGAGACATCGCCGGCATATATGTAAGAGGCGCGATGATCTCATCGACAATTCTGCGCCACGTACGCATTACCTTGCCAAAGGCAACGGCGTCCTTATGAGAGTACCTCATGAATGAGTCACGGGTATCCTCGATCATGCGGGTGAGCAGAAGCGAGCTGCCGTCCTCGAAGGCCATGGCTGTCTGAAGGTTAGGCTTAATCCATGACATGGCATGGTTGTCCAGATTGAAGTCCTTTATTATAGGCATATAGTCGACCATCATATGGTAGACGACGTGGGCATTGGAATAGTAGCAGGGCCACATGATCTCCTCGGTGGCCAGGCCGCCGCCTATCTCGTATCGTCGCTCAATTACCGCTACCTTGAGTCCGGCCTTGGCCAGGTATGCCGCTGTCATCAGACCATTGGGGCCGGCGCCTATAATGATGGCATCCCAGGTGCTTTCACGGGGAAACTCATCGAATACCCCGCCAATCAGTAGAGGCTGTTCGTACTTAGCAAATTCCATCGTTTCCTCCTTCTGTTCTCCCCTTGCTATGAACTAAGCAGGTACCTTCCCCTCGCGGGGCACGGCCGATATCTTACCCTTCTCAGGTATGTACCAGGGTGAAGCGTACCACCAGTCGCCGGGCTCGGCGATACCGTCTTCGATGAGGGTGTGCATCAGGTTATAACCACAGGCCATCAGGCACAGCCCTCCGGGGTGTGCTGCAGACTGATGAACGAAGTAGAGCCCATCGACCCCGGGCATACGGTAGCGTGCCATCTCCGGCAGTGGTCGCTCGTTCCACCACTGGTCGCGGCAGTGGCGGATACCGTACCAGGAACCGCCGAGCATGCCTGTATTGCGGAACTCTTGCTCCCATGGTGTTAGTACCCAGTGTTCCACAAGGTCTTCCTCGAGGTTCTCTACTACACAACTAAAGGCCTTGCGGAAGTACGTTTTCAGCTCCTCTTTATGAGCATTCATAGCCTCCGGGCCGTCAATGTGGTACTGCGGAGGGGGTACATAGAACTCTATTGAGCTCTCAATATAGCGGTCGGGACGGGTACATTGTGGGTGGCATTCATGAGTGATTATCTTGTTACTGCCGGCCCACAACCAGAGAATTTCGTCATAGGGCACGGTGGGGTTGCCCTGTATCCCCATGCAATCTGCTACGTGATTGTAATATAGTTCCCGTGAGTCCATCGGGTAACAGACTCCGGTCTGCTCGGCTGCCTTGTACTTTTCACGATAGCGAAGTGGATTCTTCAGAAGGAAGTAGTTGCAATATATCGGGCCACCCTTAATATTGAGGTCGTTCACGCGCTGCATCAGGCCGGGATCCACGACCTGTGGCCCGAGGAGATCATTGAAGGTCTGCTTGATCTCGGTAGCGCTGATCACCGCCTTGTCTGCCCAGATTACCTTATTACCTATAGCTGCGTTGTCACTGAGGCGAACGCCCACTGCTTTCCCGTGACTTACAATGATTTCATCCACAGGGCAGCACGTGCGGAACACCGCTCCGTGGGCTATGGCGCAGCGGATGAGGGCGTGGTAATAACCGTGTATCCCGCCCATAGGTACTGCTCCAGTCGTGTAGAGAGTAGCAGCTACTACGCTCTCAAAAGCGGGAATGGCCATACCCTCCATATGGCCGGCAGCCCCCGACATCCAGGCTATGTACGCCTGGTATATCTTGAACGGTTCGGTGTCCATATATTCATCCATGAGGTCAAACTGGCTCCACTCCAGCATCTCAGGCGTCCATACCTCGGGTAGCCGCTCTTTGTAAACCTGCATGAAGGGGACGGTCTCGGCATTTACCTCCACATAAGATGGGTGCGGCGGACACCAGAAGGTGGCTCGCAGCAACTCCTGGCAGAAACCATTGAGTGCCCCGCTCAGCTTGAGCCAGCCATCGAAGTCCTTGCCACTAGCAAAAGAGACTCCGTCTTTACAGAGCAAACCCATGAATTCCCCCGATGAGAAGTCCATCCCGCTGAGGTTTTGGGCTGCCCAATCCATGCGGGCGCCATACCTCCACAGCTCCAGCTGTTCCCAGCCGGGCGCTGGTCCGCCGTAAAGTGCTACAGCATGTGGGCTAATATGCACACCGGCTATGGGGTCGGTATTCTCTTGCGCACCACCACACTCCGACCTCTCCTCCAGAACGCATACGCTTAGCCCGCTCTTGGCCAGGTATGCCGCTATGGTAGTGCCGTTGTGGCCGGCACCGATGATAATAACGTCGTACCTTTCTGCGTCACCCATTATTTCGCCTCCTTCAAATAGTGGTAAGGTATTCTACCGCCAGGTATTAATAAAACAAGCCCCCGCTATATCGTCAATGTGCTACGAAACATAGCAGAGGGCTTGTGGCAATGTTAAATAAACTTTGGCTCATATTAGTTGGGATAATCTGTCCCTTTCTTGGCTTAATCTTCATCATCAATGATAGCGTGGACGATATTCCACAACCATACTGCTTCAGCCTTACCCTATAATAGATTAGGTATCCAAAACCCTGTAGGTTATTCCATATAAGTCTTAGCGAACTTCTCCATCTCGGCAGTTGGTTTCCACCACTTCTTAACGCCCATATCATCGGCCACCTTATTGGCAGCGAGGTAACCGGAACCTCCCAGCACAAGTCCTCCGGGGAAAGTCGAGACCCCGCATACGTAGAGGCCCTCGACGGGAGTCGAGTGTCCGGAGCATTCCACATTGGGTCGCAGGTTATTCAACTGAGTTGGCCTGTAGTCACCGTGCTTGATACTGCCGCGTCGCATGTTGGGGAAACGGATCTCGATATCAACCGGGGTTTCCAGGTTGGTATTGATAATCTTATCCTTGGTGAAATTAGGGGCCACCTTCTGCCATTTATCAAGGATCGCCTCCTGAAGCTCGGGGCCGCGCCGCTCCCACCCGCCTTCGATGTCATAGGGGGCGTGCATCTGGAAGAAAGAGACGTGATCGCCTGGCTTTCGTGTCATGTGAGGGTCCCAGAAGGTCTCGCAGGTGCTGTGCCCTCCGAAATTATGGTCATCGATCTTGCCGGCAATAACGTTGTCCCAGTGGGCCAGAAGCTGATCGGTGCCTTCAATGCCGAAAATGGTCATGAAAGCCTCACTAACCCACGGGTCATCGCACTTGTATTTAGGTTGCTCCTTAGAGGCAACATGAAGAGTGTTAAAGCTCCACTTATCGTAGACCCACCCTTCCACCGCCTCTTGTAACGTCCCCGGCAGGTGCTCACCGCCTACAAGGTCGAGGAAGGTAGTATGCGGGTCGAGGCTGGAGACAACCACTTTGCTGCGCAGGGTGCGCCCCTCGGCCAGCTCCACCCCGGCGACATGCCCGTTCTCCATGATAATCTTGGTAGCCTCGGCAGCTTCCAGCACCAGCCCTCCACCCTTGACGATCTCACGTTCCAAGGAGCCAGCAAACTTATGAGAGCCACCGTAGCAATAACACTTATTCATACCCCGGTCGAGAAGGAGAGGGACGAAAAGGCCGACACCGGTCTCCCTGGGGTCCAGCCCCCACATGCAGCTAACATACAGCATGAGAGCGCGTACACGGTCGTCCTCGAAAGCATCAGTGATGATTTCCAGAGGGCTGCTCTCTGCGGTCTCCAGTAACTCCCGTCCGATTTCCGACCTCTCAAGGACGATGGATAAGTCCATGGGAGACATGGCAGGGAAATAGGTGAGAGGACCTATAATCTCATTCACCATCTTCTTCCATTTGCGAATTATCTTGCCAAAGGAATTGGCATCCTTCCAGGAGAACTTGCCAATGGAGTCCTTGGTGTCCGCAACCATACGGGTGAGCAGCAGGGACTTGCCATCCTCGAACACCATGCCAGTCTGGGCATTGGGCTTGATCCAGTTAATGGCATGCGTACCCAGGTTGAAGTCCTTGATAATCGGCATATAGTCCACCATCAGGTGATAGATGGCGTGCACGTTGGAGTAATAGCAGGGGAAGAGGATCTCCTCCGTAGCCAACCCGCCTCCAACCTCAAAGCGCCGTTCCACCACCACCACCTTAACGCCGGCCTTGGCCAGGTAGGCCCCGGTAATCAGCCCGTTAGGACCGCCTCCGATAATGATAACGTCCCAGTCGGTAACATCAGGGAACTCGGTAAATGGCTTGGCATCCAGATCTGTTGTCATAGTCTCCTCCTTTTATTTATGCTGCTACTTTGCCCTCGCGGGGCACCGCTGATATTTTACCTCTCTCCGGTATGTACCATGGTGACGGGTACCACCAATCGCCTGGCTCTGCTATCCCATCTTCAATGAGTATATGCATTAGGTTATAGGGAATGGCCATCAAACAGAGCGCTCCGGGGTGTCCCATTGTCTGGTGGCAGTGGTACAGCCCATCGATGGGGGTACGGTAGCGAGCCATCTCAGGTATGGGGCGCTGGGTCCACAACTGGTCATCGCAGTGTCTGGTGCCGCACCAGGTCCCGCCTGTTAGGCTGGTGTTGCGAAACTCGGCTTCACGAGGGGTTGACGACCAGTGGTGGATGATATTCTCATCCTCGAGGCCTTCTATTGCCAGCCCGATGGATTGGCGCATGTAAGCGTTCCACTTCTCCTTTTCCTTATCTGTAGCATCGGGACCATCGACATGATATTCCGGTGCTGTGAAATTAACCTCAAAAGCAGCCGATATATGTCCATTTGGATGGTGGTGCTGGCAGTCCTGGGTGTCACATGCCTGTGATGGAGTGAGGAACCACAGTAATCTCTCTGGCGGTAGCGTTGGATTACCTTTATAGCTATCCACATCGGCTACATTTTCATAATAAAGTTCGCGAGTATCTGCAGGGAAAACGGAACCGTGGGGAATCCTGTTGGGTCCCGCTGCAATCTCATCAAACGCCTTGAATTTAGGCCTCCACTGGAGAGGCTTGCGGGTGTGGAAAGTGGACACAAAGAGACTTCCGTTTTTGAGGCTTATGTCATTTATCCTTTGCAGGAAGCTACGGTCCAGGTGCTGCGGCCCGACGAGCTTGTTGAACGTCTGCTTGAAATCTATGCCGGAGATAACCGCCTTATCGGCCCAGATGGTCTTCTCTCCGACAGCAGCGTCATCCCGTAGGCGTACACCTACGGCTCGCCCGTTCTGGATGATTATCTCTTCCACCGGGCAGCATGTACGGATGACCGCGCCGTGGTCGATGGCACAGCGTAAAATGGAGTGGAAATATCCATGCAGGCCGCCTCGGGGAATACTGAGCCTGCCGGGTAACAGTAGGAGAATTACGGCGAGGAAGGCAGGGATAGCCACGCCCTCCCAGTGGGCGGCTGCACCTGAAGCCCATGCTGAGAAGGCAAGCGTCACCTTGAAGGGCTCACTTCCCAAATGCTCGTCCATGAGGTCGAACATGGTCATGTCCCGCAGCTCCGGTGTCCACATGTCCGGCTGGTGCTGCTTGTAGACCTGCATGTAGGGGACGGTATCATCCGTTACCTCCACTTCAGGGGGGTGTGGTGGGCACCAGAAGGTGGCGCGGAGCAGGTCCTTCATGCAGGGAGTCTCGCTAAGCAGGCCACTCAATTTGGCGAAGCCTAACAGGTCCTTCTCATCGTACGGCACAAGTCCATTACTTGTAGCCATTCCAAGCGTGTTAGCCTTCATAAGATCGAAGGGGTTCCAATACATACGGAAGCCATACTTCCAAAGCTCCAGTTGCTCGAATCCGGGGGCCGGTGCTGCGTACATCAGCATGGCGTGGGGATAGATGCGCGCTCCGGCAATGGGCTCTACGGTCTCACATGACCCACCTGCCTCATACCTCTCCTCCAGCACACACACGCTAAGGCCACATTTAGCCAGGTAAGCAGCCGTTGTGGTGCCATTGGGTCCACCGCCTACTATAACAACGTCATACCTTTCGTCAGCTCCCATATTTACCCCCATTCCTGTAGGAAAGATACGATATCATCGAAGGAAATAA
>JAAXQM010000023.1 GCA_012974295.1 Dehalococcoidales bacterium | reverse complement strand
GATATTTTTCCACGCTTTTACAATTATCCAATCAGGGAATTCGATAAAACACCCCCTTTCCGTTGTGGAGTAATAGCGCTGATCGCTGTTACATGTTTATATTATGAGTAGTGCATGAATCCTTGCACTAATCTCCTGATTTCCCCCTCTCTCCTATACAATCGTTCGCTTAAATCCTGGTCTTCATAGCTTTTAAGGCGCTTCACCAATTCGTCAATAACCATTGGTGGGAATATCCCATCCTTTTCGTAAATATGGCGGTCTTTAAGCAGGTGCCCCGCCGATTCGTAGCACGAAGACGGCAGTTGGGGCAGTCTAGCTTGGATATCTTTGTACTCCCGGTCAAAGATATTAACGTTTACGTAGAGCTTATTGGCCACATCTAGAGCATCTTTCATCTCTAGCCCGTGTTTGGTGGCAATGGTAAGTCCGGCCATCAGAAGGTGAATATCAGCCGAGCCGTCGGGGCAGCGGAATTCAATAGTCTGATTGCTGCCGAAATCGGGAATATTCTCGTTATCCTGGGGGTTGGCATCCCTGACCATATCACCCACGTTAAGCCAGCCGAGTGGCACCCTTACCAGTACGGAGCGGTTCCTGTCCCCCCAGCATATGTTGGTCGGTGCTTCCTGGTGAGGAACCAGTCTAAGGTAGGATGTGGGAATGGTATTGCCGAAAGCAGTCAGGGAAGAGGCCAGAGTGAGTTGGCCGGCTATCGCTTTCTTGGCAGTATCGGAAAGGGTTTCGCCCTCAACCATCATATTCTGGCCGTCTTTAACCAGACGCGAATGAACATGAAGGCCGTTTCCGGCATGACCAGCGAGTATTTTAGGGGCGAAGCTTATGGTCACACCGTATTTGTAGCCTATCATTCTCAACATCCACTTGGCTATGACGAGTTGGTCGGCGGCATCTTCAATAGGCACTGGCAAAAATTCAATCTCGTGCTGTTCCATGCCCATTTCGGTCTCATCATCACGAATATTACCCACTTCTGAATGCCCATATTTGATCTTACCGCCTGCCTCGGCAATGGTTTGTAACGCCTCGCTTCTCAGGTTTTCCCATTTGGAAAACGGCGACGATTCTTGGTAGCCCTTCTGAGCCATTGCCGGGTATATTTTGGTGTCTTCATGGAATACATAGTATTCAAGCTCGCCCATAGCCTCTAGAGTAAGTCCGGTTGAGTCTTTTAGGGCGCCATGAGCCCTTTTAAGGATATATTCGGGCGAACAGGATAGAGGTGTACCGTCTTTGGAGTAATAAGAACATAGCAAATCCATCGTCGGTATATCGCAAAAAGGATTAACATATGCCGTCTTGTAACGTGGTATTACATAAACATCACTTGAGCCGGCATCGATATACGGCAGAAGGCTCGAGCCGTCCACACGTTCGCCCATGGCCAGCAGTCTTTCTAGTTGATCCTTGCTGTGAATAACGAAGTTCAGGGTTTTCAGTTTCCCCTCACCTCCTATATAGCGGAACTTGAGCATCCTTATATTGTTGTTTTCGATGAATTTCACCAGGTCCTGCCGGGTGAAATCAGCGGGATCTTTATCTAGGTACTGCATCAGTTTGCTAACCGTTTTTTGAAAAGAATCGGTCATTTAGATTACTCCTTCTATTAGTCTTCAGCTAAATGATAGAAATCCACCCGGGATGTATATGTTGCCGCTGGCTATTCATAAAGAACCTCTAGGGATAGCGGGCGCAGTCGAAGCTTTCGCCTAGCCTACACCACACGCATTTGCCCGGTAACTCCTCGGCGAATCTAAGTTGCGATTCGCATTTGCCGCAGAGGTATTCCTTTCCGGGTTCCATGGGACCATCGCAGGGAGCGAAAGTCATAGGACAGATCTGGACGCAACCCTCACAATGATTGCAGAATTTTGGACGGACTCCGAAAGGAAAGTCTACCCGGCGTTCCTTACCCCTTCCCACAAAACCAATGGCATTGGCGTTCGGGACTTCGGTGCAGAATCGTACGCAACGGCCGCATAAAACACAGTTATCGTTCTTAAACGGATAGCGGACTTCCTTGACCCCACAGCGTGTGGCAATGTCCTGAATGGCGCGGGAGTTGGGCGCCTGGGCCACTAGCAGCTCAGCGAGGTTGCGGCGTAGTTTCTGGATATTTTCGGTATCAGTCATTATCACCATGCCTTCCTTTACATTTAGAGTACAGGAGGCGGTGACCTTGGAACGGCCATTAACCTTGTGTTCGACAATGCACAGCCTGCATGCGCCGATGTCGGATACAGAGCGAAGGTGACACAGGTGAGGAATGCAGATGCCAGACTCGATGGCGGTATCGAGTACACTGTTTCCTTTGGTGGCGTTAATGAAAAACCCGTCTATGTTAACCGTAACAAACTGCTGCATTGTATCAGCTCCCTTTCCTAAACAACGGAAATCGCATCAAACTTGCACTCACTCCGGCAGATGCCACATTTGTTGCAGAGTTGGGAGTCAATTATGTGGACTTGTTTTTTCCTACCAGTGATGGCCTTGGTGGCACACCCCTTCAGGCAGACTCTGCAGCCGTTGCACTTCTCCGGGTCGATTGAGTATGTAATCATGGCCTTGCATACTCCAGCCGGGCAATTTCTTTCTTTGATGTGTGCTTCGTATTCTGGGTAGAAGTAGCGGAGGGTGGAGAGCACCGGATTGGGCGCCGTTTTGCCCAATCCGCACAATGCCGTTTGGGAAACCGTATCGGCTAGTTCCTCAAGGAGATTCAACTGCTCTGGCTTGCCACGGCCATCAGTGATATCGGTAACTATCTCCAACATGCGGTCAATTCCCATGCGACAGGGGAAACACTTGCCGCACGATTCATCCTGTAGGAAGGTCAAGAAATATTTGGCCACATCTACCATGCAGGTCCCCTCGTCCATTACAACCATGCCGCCCGAACCAACCATGGAGCCGGCTTCGCTGAGCAAGTCGAAGTCTACGGGAAGTTCGAACTTACTCACCGGTAGACACCCACCCGACGGCCCACCAGTCTGAACCGCCTTGATAAGCTTGCCATTCACGGCGCCACCGCCGATATCAAACACAACTGTATTAATAGATGTGCCCATGGCCACTTCAACCAAACCGGTGTTCTTGATATGACCAGTTAGAGCCAAAATCTTAGTGCCTTTGCTCCCCTTCGTTCCCTTGGAGGCAAACCACGATGAACCTTTGGAAATAATGGCGGGGATGTTGGCCCAGGTCTCGACGTTATTGAGGGTGGTAGGCTTGTGGTAGAAACCATCCACTACTGTGTGCACATCCTTGGCCCGGGGTTCCCCGACCTTACCTTCCAGTGACGCCATGAGGGCAGTAGATTCGCCGCAGACAAAAGCTCCACCACCACGGGCGATGTCGATGTCAAAGGAGAGGGACGAACCCAGTATATTATCTCCGAGTAAACCCAGCTCGCGAGCTTGTTCTATGGCAATCCGCGAATTTTTAACCGCCAGCGGGTATTCATTGCGTACATAGATGTATCCTTTGTTTGCACCAATGGAGCGGGCACCTATCATCATTCCTTCCAGAATCAAGTGGGGGTTGCCCTCTAACAAGCAGCGGTCCATATAGGCACCGGGATCACCCTCGTCGGCGTTACAGATAACATATTTCTCGTCACCGGGTGCTTCCCGGCACTCGCTCCATTTGCGCCCCGTGGGAAAGCCGCCTCCACCGCGTCCCCGCAATCCTGAGATCTTGATTTCCTCGACGATATCTGCCGAGGCCATGCCGTTAAGTACTTTGGGGAGAGAAGAATAGCCACCGGCTACGATATAATCCTCGATAGAGCATGGATCAATTAGGCAGTTCTGGGACAGGAGTTGCCGGTCCTGTAGACGGTAAAAAGGAATCTCAGATTGAGTCTGGATCCTAGTCCCAGAAACTGGATCCTCATAAAGCAGATGTTCGATAAACTCACCCTTTACCACTGTCTGGTAAACAATTTCAAAGGTGTCCGCCGGTGATACACGGCAGTAAAAAATGTTACCGGGATCAATGATTACGATTGGTCCTTGCTCGCAAAACCCATGACACCCCGTTACGCGCAGTCGTACGGTAGAATCCATTTTTTGCCGAGATAATTCTTCCCTCAAAGCGTCAACGACCGCCTGACAGTTGGATCCTTGGCAGCCGGTACCCCCGCATACCGTCACTGTAGTGGTAATACTTTTCCGTTCCTCTCGAATGTGCTCACGGAGGTGTTCTAGTTCGCGGTTACTGTTAAGTCTCTGTCTCTTATACACATCT
>JAAXQM010000227.1 GCA_012974295.1 Dehalococcoidales bacterium | reverse complement strand
GCATGGTTTGAGGATGCTGTTGACACACTTATCGCCCTGGCCGATGAGAAGCTGCAGGAACTTTTTAATAGCCTGCCTGAATACAGCATGGAAGAGTTTCTCCAGGAGTTAGAGAGCCTACCACCTAATACTTTGCCAGAGCACCGCCCATCCGGTGAATCATATGAAGATGTCATAGGTATGCTCGATATTGATATCGAAAGCCTAATTCAGGAACTGATTTTAGATAAGATACCAGACGAGTGGACTTTACCTGATATTACGCAGTCATTTGGAGACGTTATCGATCATTTTCTGGTGGGGATCAACTTGGAAGAGCTGATAAGGCCTGCACTAGAAGATGCACTGGGTGATCCTATAGACCTGCCCTTTGGTATAACTTTAACCCGCGAGGAAATAATCTCCGCAATTGAGGGGGTAAGCATGGTTTGAGGATGCTGTTGACACACTTATCGCCCTGGCCGATGAGAAGCTGCAGGAACTTTTTAATAGCCTGCCTGAATACAGCATGGAAGAGTTTTTACAGGACATAGAGAGACTGCCACCTGACACCTTGCCAGATAAGCGTCCAGCCAACTTATCATATGAAGATGCAATAGATATGCTGGACATTGACATAGAAGGACTGATTCGGGAGTTGCTCATAGACGAGATGCCGGAAGACTGGACATTTGATGACGTAACACAATTATTCAGCGATGCCATTGATGATTTCCTGGAGGGGATCCGCGAAGTGGTTTCTCTGGAATGGACCTACACGGATACCGACCTGAAAGAGGAACTGGGCAGTGATAGAGAGCAAAAGTTAGAAGATGTGCGGAACTTGCTTCACGAAGGTTTCACGATTACGAGTACGGACCTGCGGGAGGCGATCGGGAATGAGAAGGCTCTCGAAGCCATGGATAACGGGCGCTACGCAGTCAGTACCGCAAGAAACTGGTTGTGGGCTTTGGTTTTGATACCCTTGCTTCTCCTTTTTATTGCATTCCTAATCCATGGCCGCCCCTCAAGGAATCGGCTCATTTTATATCTCGCCGGCTTGTTTATCGTAACATTCGTTTTCTTCCTCATAGGTGAGGCGGTGGTGTCAGATGTGGTCAGTCCGATGGTAGAGGAAGCAATAACTGAGCCACTGCAATACCAGATAGAACAATATCCACTTGGTGAGGCGGGAGACGAAATTGTTATCAATATCTCTAATGACTCTTTCGCTGGACCCAAGGGTGCGACGTTCTTCATATTGCTCATCTCAGCATTAGGCGCATCCGGGCTTATACTGTGGGGAGTGAGGAAAAGAAGGCGTGAGTAGTCTTCTTATCTAAGAGACTGCTGAAATGGTATCAATCAACCCCCTATATCCCCCAATCTTGGGGGACCTTTTTGTAGCTGGAGGACACCCCCAGGCCCCCGGCAGGAAGTATCCTGCACCTCTTTTTCGGCGGTCACTTACAGTGCTTGTTTTGCTTCTTTCAGGGCTTTTTCTATTCTATCCCGATGGAGCTCTGTCGCTTCTGCCAAATCCTGAAGGACATGTTTGAATTTCACGGAGTCTCCCTCGAACATTTCAAAGTATTTTCTCTCTAACAGGGCATTCTCAATATCCAAAGCCAAAATCAGAGCAAATTGTAGTGATATCTCCTGATTCTCACTATCGACTATCTGCTTTTTAATATAGTTCAAAGAGGTTTGAACGCCTATAATGTTGAACCTGCTCTCATCAAAAAACAATGTTCCCTCTTCAATGTCATCCCT
The DNA here is from genome assembly GCA_012974295.1 of Dehalococcoidales bacterium. GTDB lineage: Bacteria > Chloroflexota > Dehalococcoidia > E44-bin15 > E44-bin15 > JAAXQM01. Next base: position 3,010 of record JAAXQM010000227.1, on the reverse strand, counting down.
GAGTTCGCGTATCCACTTGGTGTGCAGAACCTCTTCCTCAGCCAGACCAAGCCAGAATTGCTCGTAATCAGGAAACTTGCCGCTGTATTTTCTGTATAGCTGGCTAATTGCTTCTTCGTGATTGGCTAACGCTTCTATTGTTTTAATTTGATTCTCTTCTAAGTTCATTGATCCATTCCTTTTGTACTCTATCTTACAATCCGAAGGTAAGAACCAGGTACCCATCTGCAATTCTGACATCTTTTAGAAATAAACTAGCGATAGCGGTTGGGATGTCCTCCGGTTCCAGCACGTATATTGGAAATCCATCTAGCACTACGCCTACCAAAATATCTACAATGGCTGTGAGAGCTTCCAGATGTTCTTCTGGAAAGTTATCGATACGCAGGCTATCTACTACAGGATCTTTTAAGAAAACCTCTCCGGTTTCGGGATTGTATCCAATTCCTGTGGATACATCTATAGTACCAGTAAAAGAACTTCCCGTACCGTTGTCTTTCAATGCAACTGAGGCATTCAAACTAACCAGCATCCTGTCCGAGCCCTCGGTTAATTTGGCACTCGCACTTTCTAGTTTTACCTCCAGAATATTCAGATAGGTCTCAGAAACAGGAAATTTCTCTTCCAGTGCACTACTAATCTGGTCCTCAGTGATTTTGACCTCATAGATGGTTCCATTATTCGTTATCACAATGGCTATAACAGCGACTACTGTGATGAACAATAGAATACCGATGATGTAGATTGCCCTCTTTTTCTTACTTTTCATAGAAAACTCCAAAGGTAAGCGCGAATGATTACTTTATTTATCACGCCCTATGCACATCAGCGTTTCGTGATATTGTTCTTGAACAACTCGAATTCCAGTCCGTGAGCACTTTGTTTTTATACTTCTGGTAGTGATATCGTAGGCAACTGGGGGGCTGTTTGTCAATGACCCGTAATACGCCGAACTTAACAATAGAGTAATGGCAAGTTATTATCCGTCCACCATATAGAGGACGTTTGTTATGATTGTACTTATCCTTACTATTAAAGAGAATATATAAGTAATCAGATAATCAAAAAGAGAATGCTGAAATAGTCTTAGTCAACCCCCTAATCCCCCAATCTTGGGGGACTCTTTCAAAGCTGGGGGACACCCCCAGACCCCCGCCAGAGGGAAATCCCTCTGGACTCCCTTTACGCCTCAGCTTCTTAAAGGGTATAGATAAACAAGGCCCTACAATTCTGCCTACCCCCAGACCCCCGGCAGGATGTATCCTGCACCTCTTTTCCAGCCGTCTTATAAACATCGGCTCTGGAAACTCAGCGTATGTGATATAAATCACAGACACGTACTCCCTCCACAGCTATACTTCATTCAATGTAACCCTGGCCGATCGGCAAGAAGCAGGAGAGGCTGTGCATCCATGCTTGTCCGTGGACATGGTGCCCGCTACCGGGGGACGAGTACAGGACATTGACAGACTGAGAGAAATTCTATATAGTCAGTGCGCCTAGGCAAATCATTAGGACTATCTCATAGATACAAGTAACCACCAGTGAAGGCGACGAGATTGCGAAGAAGGCGTATATACGGGGTTTGTACCCCCAGTGAAATAAGAGAGCCGGTTCGTTAATAACATAACCAGGCAGAGAGCATACTGTTCGCCTGTAAATATAAAAATGGAAAATCCGATAAATAATCGGGTGAAAGGATATCAATGATGAAAATGGTAAAGAGTAGCAAAGTCCTTGGCATCGCTCTCGTATTCGTGATGATTGCCATGCTCTCCATGGCAATCCCATTAAGCACTGCCCCTGTCTCCGCCCAAGGAGTTCAGGTAAGTTTTCCGGACCCTAACCTTGACAGGGCTATCAGGGAGGCTATAGATAAGCCCTCAGGCCCAATCTACGTTTCAGAGCTACAAGAGTTAGCTTCCTTTAATGCGTCAGATATGGGCATTAGCGATTTGTCCGGAATGGAGTATTGCACCAATCTTTCACAACTGGATTTCTATAACAACAAGATTAGCAATCTCTCCCCGCTTTCGGATCTCTCTAATCTGACCAATCTGTGGCTCGGCGATAACCAAATAAGCGACATCACCCCATTATCATTCCTCACCAATTTGAATACGCTGGGTCTTACACAAAACAGGATAAGCATCGTATCCCCGCTTTCAAGCCTTTCCAACCTGAAAGAACTGTATCTCACAGACAACAATATAAGTGATATCTTCCCACTTTCAGGCCTCTCTACCCTGACAACGTTGTGGATCGGCTATAACCAGATTAACGACATCACCCCGCTGCTTCACCTCAGCAACTTGACCCAACTGGGACTGAACGCTAACAAGCTAAGCGATATTACCACGCTGTCAGGCCTCTCCAACCTGATAGAACTATCTCTCTTTAACAACGACATAAGCGATATCTCCCCGCTTTCAGGCCTTTCCAACCTGACGATATTATTGCTCGGCGACAACAAGATTACTAACATTTCTCAATTGTCATACCTCACCAATTTGAAAGTATTGGGTCTGAGCGGTAATAAAATAAGTAACCTCTCTACATTGTCAGAACTCTCCAACCTGGCAGAACTATACCTCATTAACACCAGAATGAGCGATCTCTCCCCGTTATCCGGCCTTTCCAACTTGACAGTGCTGCGTCTTTTTGGCAACCAGATAAGTGATATTTCGCCGCTATCGGATCTCACCGACCTGGAAGTGCTGGATCTTGGTTACAATAAGATCGACAACATCGCTACGCTGTCAGAGTTAACCGACCTTACATGGCTGGATCTCAGTTTTAACTACATAAAAGACATCTCCCCACTTTCCGGGCTCTCTGACCTGGAACTGCTTTCCCTCGGTTACAACTACAATCTGGGCAATATATCTGCGCTTTCAGATCTCACCAACCTGAATGAGCTTTACCTTTACGCGACCCATGTAAAGGATATACAGCCCCTGGTCGACAACAGGGGATTATCGTCTGGAGACTATGTTAATCTGGCGTACAC
>JAAXQM010000085.1 GCA_012974295.1 Dehalococcoidales bacterium | reverse complement strand
TTCTTAGTTAGCCCGACGGGACGCATCTGGTTTATCTCCTTAGTTCGTCCCTCCTCAAACTTCACATACCGCTCCTCCAAATTGGGGAATACCCACTGAAGTGCAGTTGTAAAGGCTGCTATTATCTTCTTCTGAATCAGGGCAGGAAATAGAACTTCCCAACCCTTGAAATAAATAAAATTATCCTCATCTTCGGATAGAAGTCGCTGAAACAGGGTGGTACCGCTACGGGCGTTCCCAACGATGAATACCGGATTCTTGATTTGAGTATTGCGGTATTTGGGGAAGAAGACTTTATCAAGCTCCATGCAAATCGCATGGTAAAGCGCCCATCCACTGAGAAGGATTAAAACCATGAAGTGAATGAGGAGGCGTTTGGGGCTTGGACGGTCTGTAATAACGAGGCGAATTACCTTGAAATAGGTGTAAAAATCGAAATAGAAGCTCATCCGTATCCTTAGTCGAGGGAGTCCAGTACTTTTTGTGATTTTCGTGCAGCGTAAGAGAGGAGTCCCCTTCCCATTAGAGAGTTCTCGGATTCCGCCCGTTTGCCGAAAACGTCGATCACACACTCATGTGCAGAGCGATCCTCCGGTGCACCCAGTGCTGCCCATTCCGCTAGATGGCAGGCCAGGGCTGGATCGGAGTCCATCAGTTCCCGGGCTCGCGTAACCAATGGGGCTACGCCCCCGGCAAGCCTGATTATTTCCCTGGACTGGTCGGCCATTTTAGCCGGGAGGAGTTGAGACGAGAACCCGCTCCACCAGCCACCGTATCTTCGGATCAAATTACGCGCGATGAACTCGGGACGGTCATAGAGCGGATCCACGAAAGGCTCTTTTGCCAGGTGTTCCGGTATCTTGATTGAGGCTACGATATCCTCGTGTGTTAGGCCGGCATTTAGTCCATCGAGAGTCTGTTTGACTATGGCACGCAACGCTTCGGCTGTGATCAGACAACGCCTGCGAATCTCCTCTTTCCCTTCCATGGGATGACCATGACCGGGAAGAAGCAGTTCCGCACCAACGGAGGCGATGGCTTCAAGGCCGTCAGCCCACTCCTCGGGATAGCGCTGTACTTTCTGAGGATTCCCACAATGGGGCAGCATTCCCACGTATGTGTCTCCGGAACAAACGATTCCCCGATCACGGGCCCAAACCCAGGTAGCGTCATCGGTTTCGCCCTTAGCATGGTGAAGCTCAAATATCTCGCCACCTATATGCAAGGTAAGCTGATCTCGATATATCGTATCAGGCCACGTGAAAAGCCCTTCCTTATCTGGCCAGTGGATGTCCGCTACAATGCCGAACTGGTTGCGGTTGATATTGATGTTCATGGGAGCCATCTTCATATAGGTGCGAAAGCGGCGAATCACGTTCTCGTGTGCAATAACTCGGGGCTTCTCTCCCGCTTCCAGCCAGGGCTTCAATCCAAAGGCATGGTCCATATGGCCATGGGTGAATATCACGGTATGCAGGGGGGCTTTGGTAAGCTTGCGAATCTCTTCAAGTACGGTAGCGCCAGCCTCCACCATCCCGGTATCTACAAGAATCAACCCTTCAAGCGTTTCGAAAGCAACAAGGTTCACGTAGTTCGTTGTCATGAATATTGTATTGGGCGCAACATAATTTGCCTCATTTTTACCAGTGAAGTACCGCTCAAAAACTGTTCCTCCTACCGATGGGTCAATTTTCCTGAGGTCGTGAGCTTTTTCGTCATTCATTTAGGTCTCTCCTATACTTGGCATGATTTATTGCAGAGACTGCTGAAAAAGAGGTGCAGGATACTTCCTGCTGGGGGTCTGGGGGTGTCCCCCAGCTTCACAAGTCCCCCAAGACTGGGGGATATAGGGGGTTGATCAAGACTATTTCAGCGTTCTTCATGAAAATGGCTCCTTATTAAATGCCAATGGATAGTTAAAGAAGTTTATCTATATTTGATGGGTTGCTTGTTCCAGGTCAATTACTGAGAAACGAGACCACGATTGTAACAATGGGCAATCATGCGATTGATTGTAAAGGAGCCCCCATTAGTTCATCGAGTTTGCCAATAATTTTAGCGACGCATTCCTCTACAGTTTCCTTATCACTCTCTAGGAGTACATCGGGTTGTGTCGGTGCCTCATATGGGTCAGAGACGCCGGTAAAATTCTTTATCTCCCCGGCTATGGCTTTCTGGTATAGCCCTTTGGGATCCCTTTGCATGCAAACCTCGATCGGGCATTTAACGTATACTTCCATAAAACTACCGATTGTTTTTCGTGCGTATTCGCGAAGTTCCCGATAGGGCGAGATGAAAGTTGTTATAGTAATAACACCGCTATCGGTCAGAAGTTTTGCCAGAAATGTGGCTCTCCTTATATTCTCATCCCTATCCTCTTTGCTGAATCCCAGTTCTTTGCATAGATGTTGTCTAATGACGTCACCATCGAGTCTTTGCGGTCTATGACCATTAAACTGCAACTTTTCAGCTAATGCGTCAGCAATTGTAGATTTTCCGCAACCTGAAAGCCCGGTTAGCCATATCGTAAACCCACCCGGATTTATTATTGTTTTTCCTAGCAATACTGCTGTGTTTTTCATGGTATCCTTTCCATTAAACAACCAAACCTCTTGCCTCTAGATCGGCTGTTATCTCTTGAAGCCCTAGCTCCTGAAGCTTAGCCTTGGTTTGAAGTCCTGTAGTTACATCCCAACCACGCAGAGCATAGAACTCGTCCTTCATCTTCTCAAAAGCATCCCGGGATAACACATTATCTTTTTTAGAAATTATCTCACCATCCTTACCAGGAACCAGGAGATTTGCGTTTGCGTATTCAAATTGTATGGGTTGAGTATGGCAAAACTCAGGGATCGTATCGCTTTCTCTCCCTCGATGCCCTTCCCGGGCCATTACAGCTCTGTGCAGGTTAAATACCCTCTCACCGATTCTATGCAGTCCCTTCTCATCTATCTGCTGTCCGGTTACTGCGGATATGATATTGCTCTCAAGGCTGGGATCGCCTACGTAGTCTTCTGTAGATGGCGAGTGATAGAGGGGGTATATATATATGCAGAAGATTCCGCATTCATTGCCGACTATTCTGTCCTGCGTGATTTTGGCCGAGGAGGCTTTAAATTCATGAGTAGAGAAATCCATAGCAAGCTCGCTACCCCAGAACTTTTTGCCGATTCCCCGCAGAACATCGCTGGAAATATAAGCCCCTGGTGCTCCGCTGGCCCAGGGTACCCAGTGAGCTACCAGACGCCCCGCTATTTCAGAGATTTGTGGAATGGGTTGTCTTGGCTCCATAGCATATAACAGGCCAGTGGTGGACATTACCCGGGGGTCAAACATTACAATATGGCCTAACGGATCGGAGAGCCAGTTATCCATGAAAGCCTTGGACTCATCCCCAAGGGAAGCGGCTGCTCTTACTGGCCCCTGTGCAAGCACATCTCCAAAGCCTTCACGTAGCGCCACTTTCTTTACCAGTGTCTCTATGAATTCCAGGCTGCCGATCTTTGACAGGGGGAGGCCTGTATTCTCCTCGGTAAGAATGCCTGCTCCCATGCATTGCAGCATCCAAACGATCATTGACATGATAGGCCATACATCTACACCGTACTGGTCGCAGATTCTGGTAGCGAAAAAGGACGCCTCATTCCAGCTGCCATAGTGCATCTTGGCAAACTCCTGGTAGAAAAGCGCTGATGCACACATGTATTTGCCTTTGGTACCATCCTTCGCTTCATACAGGTTCCTCAGCCGGCACCCTACGCAGGCAAAACAGGTATCGTACTTCATATCGGGCGGTAAATCTAGCGAAGGATCGACACGTAGCTCGTCTCCCAGCAGATGGCGGACGTACTTGGTCACTTCCCGTAGTTTGTCTTTGTCGGCTACGGCTAACTTACCGCTTCCTGTCACAGCAATGGCTTTGAGCTTCTTGTCGCCCATGACTGCACCGAAACCGCTTGAGCCACTGGCATCTTCATCGGCAAGGAGATTGGCGAACACAACTCCATTCTCTCCAGCAGGGCCAGTGGCAATCACTCTAACGTTGCGTCCCAGTTCACTCTTCAGGGCTTCTCGTACCTCAACCGTACCCTTGCCCCAGAGAGCAGAGGCATCCCGTATCTCGGCAGTGCCGTCCCGGATAAGGAGATAAACGGGCCTCTCTGATTTGCCCTGAACTATGAGTCCATCGAACCCGGCAAACTTGAGCTGTGCCCCCCAGCTTCCACCAAAATTGCTATAACAGAATCCTTCCGGGATTCTGGCAGGGGACTTCCCATATATCTGCGTTCGCGAACCAGCGGGGGGAATCCCCGTTGCTGGTCCCGTAACGAATATGAGGCGGTTCTCAGGATCGAAGGCTGCCACCTCTGGCGTTACCTCTTCCCAATATATCTTTGTACCTATACCCCTGCCCCCCAGGAACCCATCAACGTATTTTTTTGTGGGCGTTGAACTAACAGTACCTGAGGACAGGTCTACTCTCAGTATATTACCGGCATATCCGAAGTGCTCTGTCATATAACGATCTCCTCTGTGCTGTAGCTATACTACAGTGAGATGATTTCTACTTATCCAATTTCCCCAGTGCCGCTTCGGCGCCGTTGTAGCCAGGTACGCAGGTTATGCCAGGTCCAGGATGACAGGCAGAACCGCACATGAACAGGTTCTTAATCGGTGTGGTGTAATCGGAATAGCCCGGAACAGGCCGCCGATCCCACATCTGGCTGGGCTGGATGAGGCCGCCGCAGAAATCCCCCGCTGTAGCATTGAAAGTGCTTTCGAAGTACTGCTGCGTGAGAACCACCTTGTCCATGATCGCGCCGCGGAAGTTTGGAGCATACTGCGCAATCTTGTCTATCATGCGCTCGGCCATCATATTGCCGAGTTCCTTGATTTTACCCTTCGGTACGTTATAGGGGAAGTAGTGAGCGAAAATGGTGCAGGTGTGATAGCCTGAAGGCGCCAGGCTGGGATCTCTGACGCTGGGGAAACAGCAGTAGGCGACAGGATCGTCAGGGACCTGGCCTTTGCGGTACTGCTCCCAGCAGCGTGATAGATACTCCGCAGAGGGGATATACGCCATGACCCAGCGGATGTCGCTCTCATTGGTAAAGGCGAGGTGACCGGTAAACTCGGGCATTTCCTTAAGGGTCATGTGGATCTGAACATAGCCGTTCCTATATTCGATATCCTTTACCAGGTTTACGAAGTCTGATGGAAGATGCTCTTCTCCGGCAAGGCCGAGGAACGTAGTATACGCGTCAAGGTTTGACAGCACGATCTCAGCGGTAATCTTTTCACCACTCTTGAGTTCGACACCGGTAATCTTTCCGTTGTTTATTAGGAATCGCTTAACAGAAGCTCCAAGCCGGACCTTTCCGCCGTGGTCCTCCAGTGCCCTCAAAATGGAATCTGAGAGGGCGCCTATACCCCCCTTCGGAGTTCTGAAGTCGAATGCGTCGCCCAGCGTATAGTGGTATGCCATGGAAAGCGCACTGCCGGGTGTGAACGGACCGGTGTTTGTACCATCGATTGATGCTGCACACAGTGACCCTAGAATAAGGCGGTGCTTCTTCGGATCGGGGAAAAACTTGCGGATCACATCCATCACACTCCCGTAGACAGTCTGAAGAAGGATCTCCCTGCTCTCTTTGTCTGGTGCATTAGCGATAAGCTTATCGATGGAACTGGGTGCCTTGAATATATCCTTATCTGATAGTTCCTTATACTTCATTAGGTAGTTGTATATGTTGGCCATGCCTTCTAATGCATCCGGACCATGGTCGTTTGCCAGATGCTCCATCATCTCGGTTGTATCGGTATAGCCGATAAAAGGTTTATCTTCAGGTGCGCCAATTACACAGTAAGAACTGCGGGGTCTGACCAGCTCAAGGCCGTACTTCTCTAGTTCCAGGCGCTTTACCATCTCAGCGCGGAAGATGAGTAGGGCCCAGGCACCAATGTTGTGCTTGAACCCATCGAACAGCTCTCTGGTCGATGCTTGGCCTCCAACCCAGTTGTTCTTCTCCAAACAAAGTACGGAGAGTCCATTCTTGGCGAGAACTGTTGCTGCCGTGAGACCATTGTGTCCTGCACCTACAACGATTGCATCATAGTCAGCCATTTTCAAATCCTCCTTTTTCTATCCTATCTCTTTCAACGTGCATCTCTTGGCACGATTATAAAAAGAGTTCAACGCTTAAAAAAATACCACTGGTACAGTTACCTGATATGGATAGCAATATAAAGGAAAGTCACTCGATTGATAACTAGGCGAAGGAGGGGTTTTTCCCTAGACCAATGGTGGGTTTTATCTTGGTTGGGTAACTAAGTAGCGTCGCAAGGCTAGGGCCACTGCTTCTGTGCGGTTTGTGGCACCCAGTTTCCTGAGTATATTGCCAACGTGGAATTTAATGGTGGAATTGCTTGTTACCAGCCGCTCAGCTATCTGAGAGTTGGTCTGTCCCTCCACCATCATTCTCAGCACTTCTTTTTCAGTATCCGTTAAGCGGTACTCTTCCCCTATTGCTAAATCAACTGCATAACGGACTTGTGCTACTTCATATTGTCTGCTATCAGTAATATCCCGGTAGTTAACAACTATTCCGTTTACTGCTGGGTTATGGAGAAGGTTTATAGCTACGGCTTCAACTAGACGCCATGTACCGTCCTTGTGTTTAACACGAGCCGCTGCGTGTCCAGTTCCCCCTGCGCCCTGTAATACTTGATTAAACTCATGGGCTAACATTGAAGCATCATCCTCGTGTACGATACTGAGTGCCATCTTGCCAGCCAATTCTCCCGGATCGTAACCGAGGATACGTGCTGCTGATGGAGTTTCATAGATGATGTCCAGATCACTGTTCATTATCAAAATACCATCAACGGAATTCTCTATAATCACACGAAACCTTTCTGCCTCTTGAGTTAGTAACTGTTCTGCTTGTGTGCGTTCGATGTCAGGTGCTTCTGGCTGATCAATGCTCTGTATTGGTGCCTCTTCTTCATCCAGAATAGTTCGCAGCTTTTTTATTTTATCCGGAGTAACCTGTTTAAATAAGGAAGAAGGAATCTTTTTGGCAAGGCCGAATAGTTCATCTATGTCTGCGTCGAGTTCTCTGGCCAAAGCTAAGATGGTTTTCTCTCTTGGTGGAGGTACGACTCCGGTTTCCAGTTTACTTAAATATGTGAAGTTTATTCCTATATCATTGGCCAGATCCATTTGAGTCATGCCCTTTGCTTTTCGCAGTTCCCTCAACCTTTGACCAAATGTCACAACAATCCTCCTTTACGAGCTATTAGGAGGTTAGTATTATTTGAATTGAATGTCAAGTGCTAATGCTAAAAAGAGGTGCAAGATACTTTATGCCGGGGTCTGGGGGTGTACCCCAGCTTAATAGATCCACCAAGATTGGGGGACTTAGGGGGTTGATCAAGACTAATTCAGCAATTGCATAATGTAGATGCATCATATGCCTATGATGACAATGTAGAGTAGTAGAGACTCCACGTAACACCCTTATCAGAAGAGACTACTGAGAAAGAGGTGCAGGATACTTCATGCCGGGGGTCTGGGGGTGTCCCCCAGATACAAAAAGTCCCCCAAGACTGGGGGATATAGGGGGTTGATCAAGACTCTTACAGCAGTCTCCAGTAATATGGAGTCGATACTTTATATCCATAAAAGTTTGACAGACATTGTCTGAAGGCTTAGACTTTCACGACAGCTCACTGTATATCCAGATGATTTCAAAGCAAATGTTCCTGGCGGTATACAAATCAGGTAATATAGGAGCATTACATTTAGAAGACAGGATTATTATGCCTGCCAGGATTAAGATCGCCGAAGAATCCTAACGAGGAGATGACAATGTATAAAGCATATAAAGCAAGGAAAGAAGTTAAGAAATGGCGCGATCAATATGTACCTCTAGCGCCCAAGGTCGGGGATGTAGCTCCGGATTTTGAATTGCATGATATTAGTGGTAGTAAGGCGATACGCCTATCTGACTACAGGGATAAGCAGCCTGTAGCACTTATATTCGGCAGCTATACATGACCGCCATTCGCTGATGGGACCGTGAGTCTCCGTGATATCTACGAGAAATACCATGATCAGGTGCAATTCATCATTATATATATTCGCGAAGCCCATCCAATTGATGGATGGTGGCTGGGTGGAGGCCTATTTGGCTTGCTACTGAAAATTAAGGGTACCAAAGCAATTAAAGATATATACGATCCCAAAACAATAGATGATAGAAAACAGGTGGCGTCTAGGTGCGCATCGGAGCTGGATTATGGAATCCCTACTCTGGTGGACGACATTGACGATCCAGCTAATAGAGCATATGCTGCAACGCCGACTCGCATGTTTCTTGTTGGGATTGATGGGCGGGTAGTCTATGCTGGAGGATTGGGTCCATGGGGCTTCAAACCTCAGGAGTTGAAGAATGCAATTGAAAAAATGTTAAATAAGCATTCATGAAAAATGTATGAAACTGAAGCGCTATACTATTGAACTGTCCCGATGCTGATTATATTCTCAGGTATAGAATGCCAGGATCAGGAGTTACATTATGCAAGAATTATCAATAGAGCAGCATCGTTATTTCTTAAAAGACACCATACGGAAGGTGATCGATTTCTCCCAAACGGATCAGAGCTTAGGTGTTCCCCCGCCACCTATTGAAAAGCCATATTTCCAAGATGCTGAGCGCATTGATCTTATTCCACCGGGCGAGTTCGATAAATTGCCAAAAGTAGATCTATTAACCGCCGTAAAGAATAGACAGAGTTGCCGACAGTTTAATGACATTCCACTTGAAATCGATGAGCTATCATTTCTTCTTTGGTCGACTCAAGGCGTAAGGCAGCAGTTAGATGCTGCTCACGCTTTCAGGACTGTCCCTTCAGCCGGCGCTCGGCACTCACTTGAAACTTACGTATGCATTCTTAATGTAAGAGGTTTAGATATCGGCTTCTACAGATATCTACCACTTGAACATCAGCTTCTTGTCGCATTCAGGGATGATCAGGCTGCTCAGAAGATTGCCCAGGCAGCTTTCAGTCAAAATTGGATATCAAGTGCTGCTGTAGTATTCGTTTGGTCAGCAATACCATACCGAATGGAATGGAGATACGGTTTGGCGGCTCATAAGGTAATACTATTAGATGCTGGACATGTCTGTCAGAATCTTTATTTGGCTTGTGAAGCGATAGAAGCCGGAACTTGTGCAGTTGCTGCATATAATCAAGAGCTAATGGATCAACTATTACGAATTGATGGGAAAGATGAATTTGCCATTTATTTGGCAGCAGTTGGAAAGGTAAATAAATAGGATAAGGCTCTTTTAAAGAGACTGCTGAAAAAGAGGTGCAGGATACTTCATGCCGGGGGTCTGGGGGTGTCCCCCAGCTTTAATAAATCCCACACAATTGGGGGATTAGGGGATTGATAAAGACTATTTCAGCATTCTCTTATAGATTGAATAAGGATATTGCTTAATGCTACCCACGTCACCTTAGGGAGGTATGTCATGTCGTTGTGGTTTGAGGATTACTTGATAAAGAATTTCGGTGCTGCTCTTATGGGTGCAGACTTCACCCGGATGACGTTCACTCCTTTTGTGATACCCAACGTGTTTGTCAGTACCAACATGTTTCCCGACAGGCCTGGCGTAGCACCTGATGCCATTGATTATATCGTCACCTATTCCAGGCCAGAGAAAAGACGACTTTTCATCGTCACCGATGAATACTCGGCGAGGTTCTGCAACAAGATCACAAGGGCCTTTGAGCAACGTTATCAGTTCAAGACGCAGGTGTGGAAAGGAGCTATGCCGGAGGCCCCTCTGGACAGTATCCAGGAATGCGTCGGGCTCGTAAATAGATTCGAGCCCGATCTGATCATGGCTGTGGGTGGGGGTTCCGTCATTGACACATCCAAGATCGTGTGGCTACTCTACGAGCGGCCTGACATGCAGGATTTTACTTCAACAATTAATCCTATCTTTCCTGTAGGGATAAGGAAGAAGGCTCATCTTATCGCCGTGCCAACGACGAGCGGGACAGGCTCGGAGTGTACGCCCACAAGCGTAGTGACTGATACAGAGACAAACCGGAAGATTCCCATAAATCACCAGGAACTCATTCCCGACTATGCCCTACTTGATCCGACCCTGCCTGTGGCGATGCCACCAAAATTAACGGCTGGGACGGGGATGGACGTCCTTGCCCATGCCGTGGATGCGGTCCTGTGTCCTGCTGCCAATGATTTGACCGATGCCATCGGACTTCGCGCGATCCAGATGGTCTTTAAATACTTACCCAGGGCTTATTGTGATGGCAAGGACAGGGAAGCCCGCTATAGGATGCATCTGGCATCATCTATGGCAGGCATGGTCTTGAGCCAGGCGGGATCAGGAATCAGCCACGCCATGGGGCATGCATTTGGCGGCGTTTTCCATGTGCACCATGGTGTGACAGTAGGCCTATTCTTGCCCTATGAGATACAGGCCTATACTTATGTATCCGACAAGTACCTGGAGATATGCGATGCCCTCGATGTCAGGGTGAAGGACGACAGGAAGAGTCTGGCTAATCTAACTGACAAAATTCGAGCGCTTATGAAGGATGTCAACATTCCGCTAAGTATTAAGGAGGCGGGCGTCAGCAGGCAGGAGTTTGAAGAGAAGCTTGATAAGATGGCTGACTATGCGGCGGCGGACCCGACAGGTGTTATTCCTCCTCCCTATCTTTTGACTGTTGACCAATTCAAGAAACTTTATCGTCTTGCCTACACTGGCATAGACCTGGATCTGGGCTCGGAATTCTAGGAGAGAAGGCTATGTTTGGATATCATGGGAAGTTCCTGCGTGTCGATCTGAGCAAAGGGGAAATTGAGGACATGTCCCTCGATTCCAATATGTTACAGAAGTATATCGGCGGTAGTACCCTCGCTGCAAGGTTGATCTATGAGCATGTGGACAAGAGGATCAAATCGCTGGATCCCCAAAGCAGTCTGATTTTTGCAACCGGTCCTTTTACTGGAAGTCCAGTTCCTATGGTGAGCCGTTGCTCCGTATGTGGTATATCACCTTTGACCGGTATCTGGGGTGAGGCTACCACCGGTGGCATTTTCCCCGTAAGGCTTAAGTCGTCCGGTTACGATGGGATCTTAATTGTCGGCAAGGCTGCAAATCCAGTTTATCTTAGCATCATCAACGGCAAGGCGGAGATCAGAGACGCACAGGCTGTTTGGGGAAGGGATGCCTACGAGACTCAGGACATCCTCACAAAGGCATTCAAAGATACAAAAGTAAGCATTTCCTGTATCGGGAGCGCAGGTGAGAAGCTTCTCAAGCATGCCTGTATCATGAATGATGGCGGTCGGGCTTCGGGAAGGTGTGGGCTGGGTGCCCTTATGGGCTCTAAGAATCTAAAAGCAGTGGTGGTGGGTGGAGGAATAAAGATCGATGCAGCCAACGAGACTCAGTTGAAAGAACTTACAGCTATCGCCCGGGAACGTATCGCTGGCCATATGATGGCTAATGCCTATCGGGAATACGGTACGAACTTGTGGATGGATTTCGGCATGAGGCTTGGCGATGTACCGGTTAAGTATTTCACCAAGAACACCTTTCCCGCAAAGAAACTGAGCGGTGGAGCCTTTCGTGAGGCTTTCAATATCCATAATTACGCCTGCCATGGCTGCCCCATCGGCTGCGGTCGCATCATTCCCGATTTCACAAAAGATATTAAGCAGGTCGATGGGCCGGAATATGAAACGACAGCAGCCTTCGGCCCCCTTTGTATGAACTTCGACATAGAATCGGTTGTTATGGCAAACCATCTCTGCAACATGCATGGATTGGACACGATCTCCACTGGTGTGTCCATCGCCTTTGCCATGTACCTATACGAAAAAGGAAAACTAACCAGAGAGAAAGCCGGTATGGAGATCAAGTGGGGTGATGGGAAAACAGTGGTGAAACTGGTGAAGATGATAATCGACCGGAAAGGCATTGGCAAATTGCTTTCACAGGGAACCCTTCAGATGGCCAGAGAACTCGGTGTGAGCGAAGAGGAAGCGGCACAGGTAAAAGGTTTGGAAATCCCCATGCACGACCCCCGTGCTTTCGTGGGGATGGCTCTAACCTATGCAACAGGTCCCCGTGGCGCATGCCATTTGAAGGGTGATTTCTATACTATCGATACACCTCTCGATAGCATCCCTGAACTGGGCATCTTCGCTGGGGATAAGAACGCATCAGTGGGTAAGGCGGAAGTGGTGGCGAAGTTCCAGAGCTACAATGAAATATACAACTCCCTGGCGCTATGTAAGTTCTCTCCCCTGACGGCCACTCAGATTAGCATGGTGCTTAACAGCATTACAGGCTGGGAGTATACTCCAGCGGACCTCCTTACGTTCGGAGAAAGGTCAATTAACCTCAAGAGGGCTATTAACAATAAGCTGGGCGTAACGAGAAAGGACGACAAGCTGCCCAAGATTGCTATTAAAGCGCTGAAGGAGGGGGCAACGGCGGGACAGACGCCGGATATGGACCTCTTGCTTAAGGACTACTATAGAGTTAACCAGTGGGACTGGAAGACGGGCAAGCCTACGAAGGAGAAGCTGGAATCACTTGGACTTGGCGATGTAGCTCAGGACCTGTGGAAAGCATAAGGATATACCTTTAGAGACTGCTGAAAAAGAGGTGCAGGATACTTCATGCCGGGGGTCTGGGGGTGTATGCCCCAGCTTAAAGAAACTCCTAAAATTGGGGGATTACGGGGTTGATTGAGACTATCTCAGTAGTCTCCCTCTATAGCTTGGAAGTACTGGTCACCTCGCTTCTGACAACGGTGCCACGAGCTCAACTTCCCAATTGAATTAGTGGATCGAAAGAGAAGATTACCCGACTCCTAACGTATCTGTTATTGCCCGACTTCCACCGTACCTGCCACTACCCGACTTATACCTGCCACTTCTCGACTTATACCTGTCATTGCACGACTTGATCGGGCAATCCAGAAATTGACCAAGCGTGCTTCTTGGATCATCCGGTCAAGCCGGATGACGACCCCTTAAAAGAATTGAACGCAAAGCTAAGCTGATTCGCTTAGATTATCGCCCATCAGGCATCCTTTAAGCTGAATTCACTGATTAAGTTACCTATTAATGAGCTTGACACTGGCTCCATTAAATTGGTATTCTACGCAATTGGTATACCACACAATATTTCAAAATAAACCCGGTCGCACTCGTAAATAACCTATCGGAGTAATTATGGTTCCAATAAGCGAATATACACCCATAGGCGAACTTATCACTCTTGCCCATAAGAGGGCTGTTGTTACCGGTGGCGCTATGGGTATCGGATTCGCTATTTCGTACAGGCTCGCCGAGGCAGGTGCCAGCGTTGTTATTGTTGATGTACATAGCGAGAGAGCGGAGAAGGCTAGCGAAGAGCTTAGGAGTTATGGGTACGAGGCTAGCTTCATCCAGGCTGATGTGAGCAAAGAAAAAGAAGTACAAGATATGGTTAACACTATTGTGGGGGAGGCGGGTGGTATCGATATTCTGGTGAACAACGCCGGTATATACCCGTATATACCATTCGCACAGATAACTGGCGATGATATTGATAGGGTAATATCGGTGAACCTTAAAGGAACGCTTCTCTGTAGCCGTGAGGTTAGCAGCAATATGATAAAGCAGAGACAAAGCGGGTGCATAATAAATATTGCATCCATTAGCTCTAGCCGCCCCGTGTCTACAGGGTTCTCTATTTATGACGCGTCCAAGGGTGGTGTTCAGTCGCTAACAAAGAGCATGGCGTTGGAGTTAGGACAGCACAGTATCCGCGTGAATGCCATCGCTCCCGGAAGCATCATGACAGAAGGTATGCTGTCGCAGGGCAAAGGGCTCCAGCCGAGCGAATGGAAAGCAGAACTAAAGAAGTTTATGGCCAGCACTGTGCTGGGGAGGCTAGGTAGAGCTGATGATATTGGCCGGGTTGCCTTATTTCTAGCATCAGATTTGGCCAGCTATATAACCGGTACACTTATCGTGGTTGATGGTGGCTTTCAATTAACAGGGATAACAAGTAGTTCATCTTAGGTTAAATTGGCAGTAGACTCACGGTTTAGGTGGGCGTGCAGGCGACATCGGGGTAACTTGGAGGTGCAGGATACTTCCTGCCGGTGGTCTGGGAGTGTCCCCCAGCTTCCAAACTCCCCCAAGCTTGGGGGATATAGGGGGTTGATCAAGGCTATTTCAGCATTCTTATAATAATAGAAACACTTTGCCATATTTTACTGGTATTGAATAAGAGGAAATATCAAACTACCTATGCTTGAAAAATTCTGTGAAGTCAATAACACTTTTCCCAAGACAGCCCAGATTTTGGAGCATAAGCATCAAGGAAAGAAGGTGTTCGGCTGGCTATGCACTTACGTCCCTGAGGAAATCATACATGCAGCCGGGGCGCTTCCCATCAGAATTACAGGCTACTCTAAGGAGATGGAACTGGAAGACGGGACCGCTTACCTTTATATTAACAGCTGCTCTTTCTCCCGAAGTTGCCTGCAACTGGGACTTAAGGGAGAATATGATTTTTTAGACGGCGTGGCTGGCGGGTCTACCTGTGATGGCGCCCGTCGCTTGTTCGATCTATGGCGTAACTATATCGATACACCCTTCTATCATGTACTTACTGTACCACGCAAGTATACCCAGTCAGCACATGATCTCTATCACAGCCAGGTTCTACAGTTTAAAGTGCACCTGGAAGAGTTCATGGGTATTCAAATAACGGATGAGTCACTTTACCAATCAATTGGGGTATATAATGAATCCAGAGCTCTCCTAAAGCGTCTTTATGAGTTACGAAAGCTTGACAACCCGCCCATTACCGGTACCGAGACGATGGAGGTACTGAATGCCTGCTTTCGTATGCCCAAGGAGTTATTTAATGAATGGCTCAGCAACTTGCTGGACGAGCTTGAGGTGTCAGATAACGCTAGCAAAAGTCGTGCCCGTTTGATGCTTGTTGGCAGTGCTATAACCAATCCAGAACTCATCGGATCTATAGAGGAGCTGGGGGGGTTAATAGTAACCGACGAACTCTGCACTGGTACCAGATACTGGTCCGACCCGGTGGTTCTTGACAAGAACAGCACCCCTGTTGAAGCCATCTCACGGCGCTACTTGAATAATTTCCCCTGCGCCCGTATGTTTCCTTCCGACGAGCGATTCAACCGCATACTTGACCTCGCACGTGATTTCAGGGTGGATGGCGTGATCAGCCAGATCATCAGGTAC
>JAAXQM010000065.1 GCA_012974295.1 Dehalococcoidales bacterium | reverse complement strand
CAGCTAGTTTTTATCACCACACCCGATGATGCAATTGCAAAGGTAGCCGACGAGATTCGATGGAACACAGGTCAGGGAGTAGTTCATTGTAGCGGTGCAGACTCCACGGATATCCTCGAATCGGCGAGTAAGCGTGGCGCCCTTGTAGGTGGTTTCCATCCACTACAGACCTTCGCCAGTACGGCTCATGCAATAGAGAACATTCCCGGCTCGACCTTCGCCATTGAAGCAGACGAGCTGCTGCTCACTACGCTTCAGGGGATGGCTAATGACCTCGAAGGGACTTTTATCAGACTCAACGCAGGTGATAAGGTGCTCTATCACGCCGCAGCGGTAGTAGCCTGTAACTACCTGGTTACCCTGGTGAAACTGGCCACCGACCTGTGGCAGTCCTTTGGGGTATCATCCCAACAAGCAACCCGGTCACTTCTTCCCCTTCTCCGGGGGACACTGAACAATATTGATAATATAGGAATACCCGATTGTCTCACAGGGCCCATCGCCCGTGGCGACTCAGGGACGATAAAGAAGCATATATCTGCTCTGGAGCGATCCGCTCCCGGAATCCTCTCCACATATCGAGAGCTAGGGCTCCAGACGATACCCATAGCTTTAGCAAAGGGAAAGATAGATAACGAGAAAGGCAATGAGTTACAAACACTATTAAAGGAGGTGAATTAATGAGAACAATGCTGAAGGGTAAGATCCATAGAGCGCGGGTCACCGATGCCAACCTGAACTACGAGGGCAGTATCACTATCGATGAGCTCCTCATGGAGGCAGCAGACATTCTCCCCTATGAGAAGGTTCAGGTGCTCGATATCGATAACGGGGCGCGTCTGGAGACCTACGCTATCACGGGGCAGCGGGGCTCTGGAGAGATATGCATTAACGGCGCTGCCGCCAGGCTGGTCTCTGTTGATGACAAGGTCATCATACTCGCCTATAGTGTAGTTAGCGACGAAGAAGCTAGAGAGATAAAGCCCAGGCTGATTAATGTTGATGAGCGGAATGCTATGGTGAAGGAGAAAGCCCTGATCTCATGAGGGTTACCATTGGCGAAATCAGGGAGATGAAGCAGCGGGGCGAAAAAATCCCCATGCTAACCGCCTATGATTATGCCTTCGCTAAGATTATAGACGAGGTTGGGGTGCCCTTGATCCTGGTTGGCGACAGCCTGGGTATGGTAATGCTGGGCTATGAATCCACTATCCCGGTAACCATGGATGAGATGATCCATCACGTCAAGGCCGTGGTCAGAGGGACGAAGCATGCCATGGTAATCGGCGATATGCCCTTTATGACCTATCATGTTTCTATGGAGGATACAATGCGTAACGCCGCTCGCTTCATTCAGGAAGGCGGGGCGCAGGCGGTCAAGCTGGAGGGGGGTGAGGTGGTAGCCGATAAAGTAAGCCGGCTGGTGTCCTGCGGCATCCCCGTTCAGGGCCATATCGGGCTCACACCACAGTCCGTGAACCAGCTCGGCGGATACAAAGTAGTGGGAAAGACCGCAGAGGTCGCAGTGCGCCTGCTCAACGACGCGAGGGCGCTGGAGGAGGCTGGTGCCTTTTCTATTGTTCTCGAGTGTATTCCTGCACCCCTTTCTCAATTAATCACTGAGCGGGTTATGGTTCCGACAATAGGCATCGGTGCCGGCAAGGGCTGTAATGGCCAGGTGCAGGTTGTTAGTGACATACTCGGCCTCTTCACCGATTTTGTCCCCAAACATGCCAAGCAATATGCCAGGCTGAACCAGACAGTCACTACGGCAGTTACCGATTACATCGCCGAGGTTCAGGCAGGTGATTTCCCCACCACGAAACAGAGTTACGAGATGGACAAGGATATCTTGGATCAGATTACAGCATAACATAATGATACATAAGAGACCGCTGAAAAACCGATGTAGGATACTTCCTGCCGGGGGTCTGGGGGGGTGTCCCCCAGCTTTAATAAATCCCCCAAGATTGGGGGATTAGGGGGTTGATTGAGAGTATTTCAGCAGTCTTATAGAATAGACGTTGATTTGATGATGTAGGGCTGGGGTGGGAAACAATCTTCACGTAGATTTAACCGTAATCCAAAGGCTGATAGAGTAGATAGCACTGGAGAGTGGAGATACCAGAACCAGTTGCTGAAAGGAGATAAAATGCCAACCTATGTTATGCTTACCAAGCTTACCACATGGGGAAGGAAAAGCATCAAAGAGAGGCCGGAGCGGATTAAGGAGGTCAACAAGGAGGTAGAGGCGATGGGAGTTCGGATAATCGGCCAATACGCTGTCCTCGGCCCTTATGATTTTGTGAATATTCTTGATGCTCCGGACGATGCCGCTGTATCCAGGGTAGCAGTGGAGCTTGGCTCTCGGGGCACGCTGGAAACGATGACTATGAGCGCTATAACACTTAATGAGTTTGTAGCGAACCTTAGTAAAAATAAAAAAGTCTGAAATTTCATTCGTCTTACATCTATACCATGAAGATATTGGAGACTATCGCCGCCTTCAAGGCGGAGCGTGACAAGATCGGGGGCTCTGTAGGCTTTGTGCCAACTATGGGATACCTTCATGACGGGCATCTTGAACTGGTACGCCGCGCCCGAGCAGAGAACATCACTGTTATTGCCAGTATATTCGTCAATCCATCTCAGTTTGGCGCCCAGGAAGACTTTTCGTCATACCCGCGCGATACCGAGAGAGACCTCGCCATGTTGGAGGAAGAAAACGTAAGACTCGTGTTTATGCCTGCTATCGAGGAGATGTATCCACAGGGCTTCAGTACCTGGGTGGAGGTCGAAAAAATTACCGAGCGGCTGGAAGGCGAATCTCGACCTGGTCATTTCAGAGGGGTTGCCACCGTCGTAGCTAAACTGTTCAATATCGTTCAGCCTGATAGTGCATACTTCGGGCAGAAGGACGCTCAACAGTTGGCAGTGATCTGCAGGATGGTATCCGATCTGGGCTTGAACCTGGATATCGTTGCTGTGCCCACAGTACGTGAACCCGATGGTCTGGCAATGAGCAGCCGTAATATCTTCTTGACTGCCGAGGAGCGAAAGGCAGCTCTGGTTCTGTGGAAAGCACTTTGCCTTGCCCGCGGGCATTGGGAAAAAGGTCAGAGAGATGTAGCGAGCCTGCGGCAGGAGATGGCTTCGCTGATTGAACACGAGCCTTTTGCCAACATCGATTACATTAGCATCGCCGACCCGGAAACGCTGCAGGAGATTGACGTAATTGATAGCCCCGCTCTGGTATCGCTGGCAGTCAGGATAGGCGGGACGCGGCTGATTGATAATACAATGCTTGGCGTATAGAGGCAACGTTCTTAAGGCGTAAGGCAAGCGCTAAACATTTATCGTCAATTAAAAAGAGACTACTTGAATAGTCTTTATCAATTCCCAAAACCCCCAATCTTGGGGGTTATTAAATCTGGGGGATAGTCCCCGGGCCTCCACAGCCCCGATTATAAATGGGTACCTCTTTTTTAACAGTCTTAATATGTATTAATATCTATCCCTGCGAGACATATACGTTGCTTTAGACTTGAGTACTTTTAGGTTGGTTTGCAAATCGCCCCCTCTGGTTGTTGTTCGGCTGAGCCACTTTCGCCTTTGGGGGTGCTTTACGTTTCTGAGGGCGATTGCCGATCCACAATCCCTTTAAATACTTCTGATCAAGAAGGTGCCGTTGATCGGCTATATCGAGGAGCTCCCGGGATATATTGGTCTCAAAATAGGCTACCTCAATGTGTTTACCCATGTTCTTCACTGCTTGGAGGGCATAGGCGAAGTCAGAGTCACCGCTTACCAGTATTGCAATGTCATAGAGATTAATCCAGGCGAAATGCAGCAGGTCTGTGGCCAGCATAACATCGATGCCCTTTTCTACACGGATACCCTGCGATAGCTTGGTGCCCCCCAGTCGAACCTCCAAATAAGGTGTTTCACGAAGGGCATTAAGGAACTCTTGCTGTTCACGCTGACCTTCAGCTCGCTGGGCAGGAGATTGCAGTACATTGTAATAGTATGTTCGGAACAGACGTCTCGCTCCACAGAGCTTAACGCCAAAGTCAGCGAAATTGAGGTCATATCGACCCAGGTTAGAGCGCAACGCGTGATAAAGGTTGCTTCCGTCGATGAAGATTGCTACCCTTTCTTCCATAATTCCCCCTTAATAAATGCTACGTTTTTACAATTAAACTGCAAATTGCTACATATATAATTTTATTCTCGTACAAAGCCATATTAACATAAGCGTTGATGTTAGTCGAGGCAATAGTGAAAAAGTAATAGAGAATTCGCCAATCAACCAAGCCTTAAAAATTACTCCTTAATAAATAGCATGAGCCCCAATAT
>JAAXQM010000144.1 GCA_012974295.1 Dehalococcoidales bacterium | reverse complement strand
TCGCGGATTCGACTTCCCTGGCCATACTATAAAGGTCACATTGAATTGGCGGTAAGTCTTGTCGCTGAGTAGCCTGTCCCTGGGTCCATAAACCATGCACGGGCGGGCCACGGTGACAGGTATCTTCCCCTGTTTATGCCAATCAAGGCATAGTTTTTCAGCCTGCAGCTTGGCATGATCATAGAAAGTATCATATCTGAAAATAGAGATCTCACATGTCGTTGACTCATCTGCGGGAACCTCGCAATAAGAGGCCTCACCCATCACAGTGCCGGAGCTAACATAGACAAAACGGGAAACTCCGACCTCAGCGCTGGCCCTTAGCAGTTTCTCTGTACCCTTAACGGTTTCACGTTCGAAGTCCTCCCATTTACCCCACCCCGGCATCACCCGGGCCGCCGCATGAAAAACGACTTCCGTCCCATCGACCACGGAGACAAGACTATCATAATCCTCTATATCGCCAAAAACGATCTCTGCGCTTGTAGTATTCAAGTGACTAAGGTCGGATGTTTTGCGGGCTAAGGCCCGCACTTCATGGCCCTGCTCCAGCAATCGTTCAACAATGTGACTCCCTATAAAACCTGTAGCTCCGGTAACCAGTGCCTTCATCCAGTCCTCCTTATTTTGAATGTAAGAGCAACCATATCCTCGCCCTCCGCAACTACTTGACTTTTAACTATTTCTTACATACTAATAACAATACTTTATATCTCATCCCCCACCACTAGCTAGTAAGAAGAAAAGCTCATCGCCATCATTCAGCGATTTAGTGAACTCATCGTCATAGATTCTCTCCCCATTAATAAAAAACCAAACCTGAGGTCGCAACTCTCCTTGCTTGTCATACAGCCATCGCTTCAGTCCAGGCAATTGAATTACCAGGTTGCGAGTGCACTCTATAAGACTGTATCCCTCAACCTCCAACAGTTCTTGCCCATTGGCGTATTTATTCAGTAATGAAGGGATCTTTACCTTTACGCTCACCTCTCATCTCCAATAGTGAATGAACGAGGCAACCTGCACTCTTCGCAGTGTGGATCTTGCTTTAGCCGGGCCTCAGTAAATTTTTGGCCGAGTCCATCATATATCAAAAGCCTGTTAATGAGCAACTCTCCGATCCCCACAACATATTTAATCACTTCGGTGGCCTGAATGCAGCCAATGACCGCCGGTATGACTCCGACCACAGGTATCTTGCCCGGTAAAACGTCCTTATACAGGCACTTAATGCACGGAGTCTTGCCCGGAATTATAGTAGTGGCCCTTCCCTCAAAACCGTAAACCGCGCCATGAAATAGGGTGAGTTCTCTTTGGACAGCAACCCTGTTCAGTAAATATCTCGCTGGAAGATTATCCAGCGCATCGACGATTAGGTAATCGCCTACCATCTCAAAGACATTATCTTCAGTAATAACCTCTCCAATGGCCTCGATCTCGATATGCGGGTTTAACGATTGAAGCTTATCCCTAGCCGAATCGACCTTCTTCCGTCCTATGTCCTTCTCTGAGTGCAGAATCTGCCGGTTCAAGTTACTAAGCTCTACTGTATCGCCGTCGATAACTCGTATGCTCCCTACGCCAGCAACGGCCAGATAGTTTAAAATAGCTGATCCGAGCCCCCCAGCACCGGCAACTACAACTTTTGCTTTCTTGAGCTTTTCCTGTCCCTGCTCTCCCCACCCGGGTATTATTATCTGTCTTTCATATCTTACTAATTCATCCTCGGTAAACATATCAACCACCCCGATTCCATGACATTTAATCATGTATTCACTGATAGTATTGGTTTATTTATTAACATCAATTAGCTCGATTAGAGCATGCAGAAATAGTCTTGATCAATCCCCTGTCTCCCCCAATCTTGGGGGAATAAGTATAGCTAGGGGACACCCCCAGCCCCCCAGCAGGAAGTATCCTGCGCCTCTTCTTCAGCCGTATTCTTAATTAGACCGTTGAAATAATTGTAATAAGCCACCTGTTCCCCCAAAGGGGGGCTCCTTGAGACTAGAGAAGGCCGACAGGTTGGCCTCGTGACATCTCTTTTCCAGCGATCTCTCAATAATAAAGATACCTCTCCCCTATTGGGGGAGAGGTATCTTGTTTCTTTACGCGAAGTTTTGCCGCTGATTCATTCTAAAGCTTAGCAGCAAGATCGGACAGCCCCAGTTTATTCAGTTTCTCCTTTAGCGGACGTCCGTCAGCATCCAGACCCCTTGCCTTGTAGTACTCCTTTTTCATCAGTTCTATATCGGGCACAGAGCCCGCAGCAGCACCATCGGTGTGAGGGGTCAGCATTCTCTTCGGCATTCGGTCATCAGCCGCTGTAATGCCCATGAGATTATTCAGACCCCTCTGGAGCGTCCAGATGCGATCGCCACATTCCATAATCTCATCGAGGGTGTAGTCAAAGCCGGTGGTGGCCTTAAGCGCCTCGACTATATCGGTAATAGCCAAAGACATGAGAGCGAAATAACACATCGTTGCTGAATTCGACAACATCACTACGTTTTCGCATTTGACGTTTAACTCACCTTTACCCTCGTCTGCCTTGGCATCGTAGCCGCCAGTTATGCCAATATCTGCCCACGTGGTCCATCCTGACTCGATCGGGCCTATCCCAGACGCAACGTGACAGGCACCGCGGTTTGACATCGTGAAACCGAGACCATGTCCATGAGACCCCCGAACATCGTACATAGCGAACTCGAGGCCTTTTATTTCAACCGTAAAATCCTCCGCATTCTTGCCGATCTTCCTGGCAGCGCTTCGGCTTCCCTCCGCCAATGTATCACCGAAGCCTTGCCTCTTGGTGATCTTTTCCATTATTTCAAGAACATCATCCGTATTTCCCCATCTCAACTGTCCGCCATCGAGATCCTTGGAGGTAATAAGACCTTTCTCGAAGCACTCCATAGCAAAAGCGATAGTAGCGCCGCAGCTGATGGTATCCACGCCATATTGGTTGGCTACCTCACCCATCCTGATTACCGCGGCCAGGTCGTCAATGCCAAGCAGAGATCCGAACGCAGCAATGGTCTCATACTGTGGTCCGGGCCCTTCCGCCATCTTATAGGGCTCCTCATCTACCTTTACCGTTCTCTTACATCCAATGGGACAGCTCAAGCAGGCATGTGGTTTGGTCAGGTACCGTTCAGTTAAAGCCCCACCACCTATCTTGGGACCGTACGCACTACCATCCCCAACCGTATAGTTCTTCACCGGTAATATACCGGTAATGGCATTAACGTCCAGACCCATGGCAGTACCAGCGCCATGGAGGGCCTGGGAGATGATGTTCTCCTTTACTTTATTTACAAGGGTCTTACGTAATTTGTCATACTCATCAGGGGAAGCTGCTGTAACTTTGCCGGTACCGCGGATAACGACTGCTTTTAGCTTCTTGGAACCCATTACCGCACCGCCGCCGCAACGGCTGATAAATCCCCACTTACCATTCAATATGCAGGCATACTTCACCAGGTTCTCACCTGCCGGGCCAATCTCCAGCACGTCCGCCTTCGCCCCATGCCGCTCTTTGAGTATGTCGGTCGTTTCATGACAGTCCTTCCCCCAAAGGTCTGCAGCGTCTTTAATCTCCACCTTGTCATCCTCAATCACCAGATAGACAGGCTTGCTAGACATGCCGGAAATGGCTATTCCATCGTAGCCTGCCTTTTTTATCTCTGCAGCGAAATTCCCTCCAGCGGAGGCCTGCCCCCAGATATTGGTTTGTGGGGACTTGAAGGCTGCCACCAGACGTGACGATGTAGGAAAGTTCGTTCCTGACAACGGACCTGCCATTAGAAACAGCACATTCTTATCAGATAACGGGTCGATATCTGGCGAAACACGGTCAAAGAACAGTTTAGCCGCTAACCCGCTTCCTCCAATGAATTTTCGCAGCACATCCTCCTCAACCTTCGAGGTCTTGAAAGCGCCGGTGCTCAGATCTATATCCAGAATCTTACCTCTATTACTTCCCATTTTTCTCTCCTTATTCTATATAATATCGCTATATATAATCCTTGACTTTATAACACCAGAAGACACAATATTTACGGTACAATAAGTGCGCTTGATGTGTTGGGAATATACCATCTCCTCCAAGGTACTGTCAAGGGGCTGCGAGGGTCTTGATTTTTTTTATGATGTGGTATAGCATGGGGCTGATTGATGGGAATTAGACGGGCCATATGTTCAGCCTCACCTGCGTCTTGACCGCTTTCGGCGATATACTCAAAAGAGACTAGAAGAGAATTATAACAATATAGTATAATGTTATTTCCTTCGATGATATCGTATCTTTCCTACAGGAATGGGGGTAAATATGGGAGCTGACGAAAGGTATGACGTTGTTATAGTAGGCGGTGGACCCAA
>JAAXQM010000110.1 GCA_012974295.1 Dehalococcoidales bacterium | reverse complement strand
AGATGTGTATAAGAGACAGGTGATAAGGTGGCGCTGATTACAGACGGACGCTTTTCCGGGGCGACAAAAGGAGCTGCAATAGGTCATATCTCCCCTGAGGCAGCCTCGGGAGGGCCACTAGCTGCCGTAAAAGAAGGCGATACGATTGTCATTGACATTCCTGAGCACAGGATCGATGTTGACTTGAGCGACGAAGAAATAAAAGGGCGGCTTTCCCAGCTTCCAGAATTTGAATCCAATATTAAGACAGGCTATCTTTCCCGCTATGCTGAGCGGGTTACATCAGCAGGTAAAGGTGCGGTTTTCGAGAAATAGGGGGAAGTATGAAATTAAACGGAGCACAGATTCTTTGTGAAAGCCTTGTGAAGGAGGGAGTAGAGGTTATATTTGGCTTTCCTGGGGGGGCGCTATTGCCCTTTTACGACGCTCTGCCTAACTATCCACAGCTCCGCCATATCCTGGTTCGCCATGAACAGGGCGCAGCACACGCAGCTGACAGCTACGCCCGGGTGTCGGGTAAGGTAGGGGTATGTTTAGCCACATCGGGCCCCGGGGCCACCAATTTAGTTACGGGGATTGCCAACGCCTATTTGGATTCAGCGCCTATGGTGGCCATCACCGGACAGGTATCCAGGCCCTTTATCGGAAAGGATGCTTTTCAGGAAATCGATATCACTGGAATTACCCTACCCATTACAGAGCTCAGAGAGCTGGCGGAAAAGGCTCAAATACCGGTGGTAAATACCCTCTTAGGGCTCGGCTGCTTTCCACGGTCACACCTGTTAAGCCTTGGTATGTTGGGGATGCATGGCCTTGCCCATGTCAACCTGGCATTGGATGCTGCGGATCTCGTTATTGCAATCGGGATGCGGTTTGATGACCGGGCTACGTCCAAGGTATCGACCTTTGCTCCTCATGCCCGTGTCATACATATTGATATCGATCCCGCTGAGATCGGGAAAAATGTGAAGGTAGATGTACCCATTGTCGGAGATGTGAAGAATGTGCTCAGGGCGCTAAATAAGGTGGTCGATTCCAAGAACCACGTTGAGTGGGTTTCCCGGATACAGGAGTGGGAAAGAGAACACCCCTCAACGGTGATTAGGGATACGGACAGTCTTCTTCCTCAGTATATAGTGCGACAGATCTCCGAGATTACCAAGGGGGATGCAATTATTGTCACCGGTGTAGGACAGCATCAGATGTGGTCCGCTCAATATTTCCAATATAACAAGCCCAATACCCTCGTCTCAGCCGGTGGCCTGGGGCCGATGGGGTTTGAGCTCCCCGCTGCCATGGGGGCCAAGGTGGGCTCCCCTAACGATACCGTCTGGTGCATTGCCGGCGATGGTGGTTTCCAAATGACTATTCAAGAGTTGGGCACAATCGTTCAGGAGAACCTCGCTGTCAAGATTGCGATTCTTAATAACGGTTTCTTAGGGATGGTGAGGCAGTGGCAGGAGCTTTTTTACGAGCGTCGCTATATCGCCACACCGCTCAGCGGCCCAGATTTCGTCAAGGTTGCCGAGGCATATGGCATTGCTGCCATGAGGGTGACGGACAAGTTAATGGTAACCAGTGCTATTGAGAAAGCCATGGCATACGAAGGGCCCTTCCTCATCGACTTTCAGGTTGAGCCTGAGGAAAACGTTTACCCGATGGTGCCGCCAGGTGCATCTCTTTGCGATATCGTGGAGTGTCCTAGGGAGGAGGTTAGAGTAAAGTAATGGCCAAACATACCTTAATAGCCATGGTAGAAAACAGGCCAGGCGTGCTGAACCGGGTTGCCAGCCTTTTTCGCAGGCGTGGCTTCAATATTGAGAGCATTGCTGTGGGGCATACTGAAGTGGCAGGACTTTCCAGGATGACGATTGTAGTCGATGGCTCTACAGTCTCAGTGGAGCAGGTCAGAAAACAGCTCGATAAGCTAATCGATGTGGTTAAGGTTACAGATATCACTGAAGATAGTATGGTGGCACGGGAATTGGCGCTGGTTAGAATTAAGGCCACCCCAACTACAAGGAGCGAGATAATTCAGATTGTGGACATCTTTAGGGCTAACATTGTGGATGTGGCTGCAGATTCAGTGGTAGTGGAGGTGAGCGGTGACGAGGACAAGCTGGAGTCACTGCTTCGTTTGCTCAAAGGTTTCGGTATTAGCGAGGTCGCTCGCACCGGAAGAATTGCTATGACGCGGGGGATGGCTGGCCCAATATCGGTGGGGGAGGAGAAGCCATCGAGAAAGACAGCCAGTTACAGAAAGAAGAAAGGCATTAGCGATTTATCAAATCTATAAGGAGGAATTATGGCGAAAATATACTATGACAAGGACGCGAAGCTGGATCTGATCAAGAATAAGACTATAGGTATAATCGGCTTCGGTAGCCAGGGTCATGCCCATGCTCAGAACCTCACCGATAGCGGATGCCAGGTGATGGTGGGCGAGCTAAAGAATAGCGAGCCGTGGAAAGCCGCTGTCAAGGTAGGTCTCAAGGTGGCCAGTGCTGATGAGGTGGCCAAAGCCGCGGACATTGTCATGATGCTTGTCCCCGATCAATTGCAAAAAGAGGTTTACAACAGCTCTATCGAGAAGAACCTGAAAAAGGGTGATATGCTGATGTTCGCTCATGGCTTTAACATCCACTATAACCAGATTATCCCACCCCCGAAAGTAGATGTGACCATGATCGCCCCTAAGAGCCCGGGCCACATGCTGCGTCGCCTGTATACCGAGGGCTCATGTCCACCGGCGCTGATTGCTGTCCATCAGGATGCTTCGGGTAAAGCGAAGGAGATGGCACTGGCGTATGCAAAGGGCATCGGATGTACGAGGGCGGGAGTGCTGGAGACTACTTTCGCCGAGGAGACTGAGACCGACCTCTTTGGTGAGCAGACAGTGCTCTGTGGCGGTGTCACATCCCTAATTAAGACTGGCTTCGAGACCCTGGTAGATGCTGGCTATCAACCGGAGATCGCATACTTTGAGGTGTGCCACGAGCTGAAGCTTATCGTAGACCTAATATACCAGGGTGGCTTTTCCTATATGCGATATTCAGTAAGCGATACTGCGGAATATGGCGATTACACCAGGGGGCCAAGAGTCATCGATGATTGCGCACGGGAGGAAATGGAGCAGATCCTCGGCGAGATTCAGGATGGCACCTTCGCCCGCGAATGGATATTGGAGAATCAGGCGGGACGACCCAGCTTTAACGCCTCCCGTCGCCATGAGTCGGAGCACGAAATCGAAGAGGTAGGTAAAAAACTCAGGGCGATGATGCCCTGGCTAAAAAAGTAAATCTCGATGGGTAAAAGGGGAGTAAAAGTGGATCGGGTGATCATTTTCGATACCACGCTTCGTGATGGGGAGCAGGCACCGGGAGCCACCCTTAATATCGAGGAGAAGCTTGAGATCGCCCGGCAACTGGAAAAACTCGGCGTCGATGTCATCGAGGCCGGTTTCCCTGTTGCCTCGCAGGGAGACTTCGAGGCGGTGCGCCTTATAGCAGAGGAGGTGAAAGGGTCGGCAATCTGTGCCCTGGCCCATGCCGATGCCGATGCGATTGACCGTGCATGGGAGGCGATAAAAAAGGCGAAGCAACCCCGCATTCATGTGTTCCTTTCCAGCTCGGACATCCATCTTACCTATCAATTGAGAAAGGGAAAGGCTGAGATGCTCGCATTGGCTTGCGAGATGGTTGCTCGTGCGAAGGGGCATGTGGAGGATGTGGAATTCTCCCCGATGGATGCTACGCGCACCAGTCCCGAGTTCATCTATCAAATAGCCGAGGCGGTGATCGATGCGGGAGCTACCACGGTCAATATTCCCGATACCGTGGGCTACACTACTCCCGAGGAATTCGGCAGGCTAATCACAGGTATCTTTGAGCATGTACCCAATATTCACAAGGCGGTAATCAGCGTTCACTGCCATGATGACCTCGGTCTTGCGGTGGCAAACAGCCTGACCGCGCTTGCTTCTGGCGCCCGCCAGGTGGAATGCACCGTTAACGGTATTGGCGAGAGAGCGGGTAATGCGTCGATGGAAGAGATAGTGATGGCGCTGAGCACCCGCAAGGACTTCTTTAATCTGACCACGAATATCGATACCACCCGGATTTACAAGATCAGTCGTCTGGTGAGTGAGCTCACCGGTTTCTCTATACCCCCCAATAAAGCTATCGTGGGGGCCAATGCTTTCCGCCATGAGTCGGGGATTCATCAGGATGGCGTCATTAAGGAACGTACTACTTACGAGATTATGGATGCCCGCACGATCGGGTTGTCTTCAAGTACCCTGGTGATGGGTAAGCACAGCGGGCGCCACGCTCTTAAAACCAGACTGGAGGAACTGGGCTATAGCCTCAGTGGTGAAGATCTCGATCGTGCCTTCTCTGCCTTCAAGGAGCTTGCCGATAAGAAGAAGGAGGTCACCAACCGCGACCTTGAGTCCCTGGTAGCGGAGGGGTTGCGAACGACCTCGGAAGCTTATCATCTGGAGCAAGTGCAGGTCTCCTGTGGAGATAAGAGCGTTCCAACAGCCTCGGTGAAGCTCATTGCCCCGGATGGCACGGTGCTGGCAGATGCTGCACTAGGTACTGGACCGGTGGATGCCGTCTATCAGGCGATCAATCGCCTGGTTCGCGTGCCCAATACCCTCACTGAGTTCAGCGTCACGTCGATCACCGAGGGTATAGATGCTATTGGCGAGGTCACTATCAGGATCGAGAGCGAGGGGAGCGTTTACACCGGTCGTGGTGCTGCCACCGATATTATCGTTGCCTCAGCTAAAGCCTACATGAACGCATTGAATCGACTTCTGGCGGCGAAGGGCAAAGAGTAGAGAGGTTTAACATGCCTGAGGAAGAGATGGAGCGCCGCATTGAAGGTATGGAACGAAATATCAAAATGCTCCTAGCATTGGTCCTGGTGAGCCTGTCCTGCAGCCTCGCCGCCCTCGCAATAACCGTTGTTGTACTGCTTACTACCTAGTATTCTCCCGGTGGTAGAGGAGGAGCAGAAACATGCCAGAAACAAAACCCGATGCCCTAATGGCATACTGTGGCATCGATTGCAGCAAGTGTTTTGGATATACC
>JAAXQM010000245.1 GCA_012974295.1 Dehalococcoidales bacterium | reverse complement strand
GTATTTTGCGCCCGATCTCGGTGTCCTCGCTGGGGCTTGCCACACACTTCGCCCCCCAGGTCTCCATCATAATTCGGCGATACGGCTTCTGGTTATAGCTGATCTTGACCATATAAACCTTGCATTCGAGGCCGAAGTACTGACAGGCCAGTGATAGGGCACTGCCCCACTGCCCGGCGCCCGTCTCGGTAGCTAAGCGCTTACACCCCTCTTTCTTAGCATAGTATGCCTGGGCCACCGCGGTGTTCGGCTTGTGGCTACCTGCCGGGCTTACCCCCTCATACTTGTAGTAGATATGGGCCGGGGTGTCCAATGCCTTCTCCAGGCGGAATGCCCTATGGAGAGGGGTCGGTCTCCACATCTTATAGATATCCTGCAGCTCATCGGGGATTTCGATGTATCGCTCGGTGCTGAATTCCTGCTCATCACACGCACGGGAGAATAGGGGGGGTGGTAGGCGTGTCGGCTCCTTGGTTCCCGGGTGTAGCATAGGTGGCAGTGGCTCCGGCAGGTCGGCCTGGATGTTGTACCAGGAAGTGGGCATCTCCTTTTCGGTCAGTGTAATCTTTGTATCCATTCTCCCTCCTTCTTTGCTCTTGCGCTGTATGACCCTTGGCAGGTCGCTTTTTTACGCTTCCGCAAGCGTATACCAAAAGTTATATTTCGTCAACCCCATGACACCTTCTAGCCGTGTCACGCTCGGAGCTCTATGAGATACAAAAGGCTTCTCACTAAGAGACTGCTGAAATACTCTCAATCAACCCCCTAAGCCCCCAATCTTGGGGGACTTTTTTAAGCCGGGGGACACCCCCAGACCCCCGGCAGGAAGTATCCTGCACCTCTTTTTCAGCGGTCTCACTAATCTTGGCTAGTTAGAGTAACCCGAGATTAGCTGCCAATCGCTCAGCGGCCAGTATATAAGCCACGCTCTACCGATGACGTTTTCGTCGGGTAGAGTCCCCCAAATATGGGAATCGGTGCTGTGGTTGCGGTTGTCACCGAGGACGAAGTACTCGTCCTCCGGTACTGCCTGCGGACCATAGGTATAGTGGGGATCCTCGTTGATATAGGGCTCATCAAGAGAGAAAGTATCGCCGTTCACATCGGTGATATAAACCGTTCCATCCTCTATCTCTACCATCTCTCCAGGGAGCGCGATAACCCTTTTTATAAGCGTGCGGCTCTGGTCCTGGGGGGAGTCAAATATAATCACATCGCCCCGCTGTGGTTCACCGAACCAGTAGGACGCTTTTATAACCAGTACTCGTTCACCGGTGTGAAGGTTAGGCTCCATGCTGATGCCCTCTACGACTCTGCTCTCCACAGTAAATTGCACTGCAACAAAGATGAGCAGTGCTAATAGAATAGTGATTAGAACTTCGCGAAGTGAGGGCCTCATCAGTTATTGATTATAGCCTATTTATCAGGCCTCTGCCAGCAGTCGCAACTTGGACTATTGTCGAAGGCATGGTAGAATGTGCCACTATGGAAGAGGACGAGATTATTCGCCGCGCTAAAGAGGGCGACCTCGACAGCTTCAATCAGCTCGCAGAGACGTATCAAAGGGCGGTTTACAATCTTTGTTTGAGGATGCTGGGCAACGCCCCGGCAGCCGAAGATGCCAC
Organism: Dehalococcoidales bacterium; assembly: GCA_012974295.1. GTDB lineage: Bacteria > Chloroflexota > Dehalococcoidia > E44-bin15 > E44-bin15 > JAAXQM01. The sequence goes on along the minus strand of JAAXQM010000245.1, from coordinate 2,785 downwards.
TCAGGATGCCTTTATCTCCGCTTTTCGGGGCATTAACAGGCTAAGGGGCGGTAACTTCAAGGCATGGCTGTTTCGCATCGCCGCTAACGCCTGTCGAGACCAGCTTCGATCGCTTCGCCGGCGCCCCGTCACCTCCATGGACGATGCGCCATTTGAGTTCAAGTCCGACCAGCCCTCACCGGAGGACTATGCTATGCGCCAGGAATTGGGGGAAGAGATCAAGAAGGCTTTTGTTACGCTACCTCCTGACCAGCGTCTGGCAGTCATCCTCCGCGATATCGAGGGGCTCGATTATGAGGAGATCGCCCAGGTAACCGGCAGCTCTCTGGGGACGGTGAAGTCCAGGATCAACCGTGGAAGGAAGAGGCTTCGCCATCACCTGGAGAAACACAGGGAACTTTTTGTGTAGAGATATCGTCTGTATTATTAGAGATGTTTATGCGAATTTTACGAAAAAATCAGTGCCATAAAGTGCAGGGGTTACTTTCCCCTTATATCGACGAGCAGATTGGCTCTTCGGAAAGAGATAGGGTGGAGAGCCATCTCGAGGAGTGCCAGGTATGCCGTCGAGAGCTCGAGTTGTTGAGGGCTACGGTAAACCTGCTTCATCGTGTGGCTGCCGTTTCGCCGCCGCGTTCCTTCGCCCTTGCTGAGGTGGATGCCAAACGGCGCCCGGCTGCACTTAAAAGGGAAGCGCCACAATGGCGTCGCGTGCCGGCACTGGGGGCATTGCGCGTCGCTACCGCTGTAACCGCGCTTCTGCTGGTGTTTGTCCTTGCCGGAGATGCCACCCACCTCTTCGAGGCAGGACCTGTGGAAAATAGAGCTGCCCTACAAGGCACCCCCGTCGCTGACGAGGTTCAAGGGACCTCTGTCACTGATGAGATTGTGGGGGTGGGTGGTGCGTCTTTTGACAGTGAAGGATTCACAGATAATGAGGGATATATCTGGCCAGTGCTTGAGATCGAACTAGCTCTAACGGGGGTGATGTTGATATTGGGTGGGGTAACGGTAGGTCTGTGGCACAGAAAGAGAAGAGGCCTGGAAAAAGGCTGAAGCGGTATAAAGAAGGATTAAAAAAAGGAGGGTTGACATGAGAAAAGGTCTATTGGTGGGTTTGGTTATTGGGGCTGTCCTGATAGGGGTAGTCAGCGTTGTTGCATCGGCAGGCGCAGATCCTTCCCCCACCGCACAGGCATCCAGTACGGGGGACGACTTCGGGCGTTCTGCCATCTGGGTCAGCGGCACGGGTGAGGTTACGGCTATTCCCGATATGGCTGTCGTCAGCCTGGGAGTAGAGGTTGAGGAGGACACAGTGCAGGTGGCGATGGATAAAGCCGCAGCAGCTATGGATTCGGTGGTCGCCGTGCTACGTGCCAACGGGGTTGCCGAGAAGGACATCCAGACACAGTGGTTCAACATTTATCCGGTGAGGAACTGGACGGAATGGGATGGGACTATTGTTGGCTATCAGGTCACCAATACGGTGAGCATTAAGGTCAGGGAGGTCGACGCTACCGGACGCATTATCGATGCAGTAGCTAAAGCCGGAGGTGATCTCATCCGAATCAATGGAGTAAGTTTTACTATGGATGACCCCTCGAAGTATTATGCTGAGGCGCGAGCCGAGGCTGTAGGCGATGCCAAAGAGAAGGCTCAGCAATTGGCCGATCTTGCCGGCATCCAATTAGGAGCGCCATTTTACATCTCAGAGGGCGGTGGCTATACCCCTACCCCTATCTACATGGATTATGCGATGCGGTCGTATGAAGGGAGCAGTGTCCCTATGACCCCCATAAACCCCGGCGAGACTGAGATAATCCTCACGGTGCAGATGGCTTTTACCATACAGTGAGCATTCTATCGGTTAACACCTGCAAGGGGCCCCGATTTATCGGAGCCCCTTTTTTATATATTGCACTTCAGAGGAGGTAGATGATAGAATGGCGGCATCGGAAGTAGCTATGGTTCTGAGCGACCGCACGATTAAAGAGGAGATCGCCCGGGGTAGGATTATTATCGATCCCTTAGACCCTGCTTACATACAGCCTGCGAGTGTCGATGTCCGCCTAGACAGTAGGCTGCTGGTTTTCCGTGATTGGCATCCTCCGTTCTATATCGATGTGAAGCAAAACCTTGAGGGTTTGACCGAAGCTGTTGAGATTGAAGATGAAAAACCATTCCTTCTACAGCCCGGGGAGTTCGTTCTGGTGAGTACTCTTGAGGATATCACTCTCCCTGATGATATCGTTGGTCGGCTGGAGGGAAAGAGCTCACTTGGGCGGATCGGCCTGTTAATTAATTCCACTGCTGGATATGTCGACCCCGGCTGGCGAGGCCGTCTGACTATGGAGCTCTCCAATGTGGCGAAGGTTCCTATTACCCTCTACAGCGGGATGAAGATCGGGCAGATATCATTCCTGCGCCTCACTACTGCGGCGGAACGTCCCTATGGGGATAAGAGCCTGGGGAGCAGGTACCAAGGTCAGACCGAGACTACTGCCAGCAGGCTTTATCAGGACTTCGAGAATAAAAGTAGTTAACCATGAAGTCCATCCGGACATTTGGTTTCTAACGCAACGCTAGGCTTGAGTTTTTAAGGAGTCCGCTGAATAAGAGGTGCCCCGATAATATCGGGGCCGGGGGTTAATTGAGACTATACAGTCTCTTATGTGACACGTAGTAATGGCGAATAGCCAGGGAAGGCGATAGAGTTGAAAAAGAGTCTGTTGGAGCTTGAGAAGCACGCGCAAGAAGGGGCTAAAACGTTTATAGAGCAAACCGG